>DASRAA010000203.1:0-3427 GCA_035638375.1 Binatia bacterium
GCTGTAATATTTGAGTAGGCCACCGAGCCGCTCTCGACAACGGATCGCGGCTCTTGCACTTGCCTCCCTGGCAGCGACCGGGAACAGCACCAGATTGTCCTTGCCTTGGTGGTTTCGTTCCTGGTGATAATGTTTTAGATAATTCGACACCACGCGCTGCAGCGACTTCTCTCCGAACAGGATCAGCTGCGACAGGCATTCCTCTTTGATCGAACGTACCCAACGTTCCGCGTAGGCGTTGGCGAAGGCCGTCAACTGCACGGCATAGCGATGCTGGCGATGAATGCTTTGAGATCACCCATCCCTTCCATCCGCTGCGAGGCCAGAAGTTCAGGCTGGTAACCTACCGCCACAACTGGGGCGAGGACCGAGTCTTCTTTCATGATCCCCAAGGGCGCTGGACCTCCGTTCCGGCCGCCTGGACTACGGTTCTGCCGGGGGATCCTTTCGTAACGCTAGCCGAGGGTCGTTGCCTGTTCCGGTACGAGGACTTGCTCAAGCTCTCGGATTTAGTGGAGCGGCTGCGAGGAGAGCCCGGTGCGGAATGTGTAAAGCCAATTGTGTTCTAAATGTAAGAATAAATATGTTAAGTATCGGTGGAGGCCACATTCTTGCGTGGTACATATTTTGCGATAAATCGTCGATGAACCCGAGAGAAGTGCTGTTATTTGGAGTTAAAACAACTTGACAGAAATTTGTGTTAGTATCATAATTGTATTTACAGATATTACGGCGGCAGCGCCCAGCTCCCATGCCGGCGGAAAAAGATGCCAAACTCGAAGCTTTGCGGCAACAGGGGACCCTCAACCCCCGGCCCGACGAGGTGACCGACGAACTGTTCGCGGCCCGCAGCTTTTTCGACCCCAGAGATCTGGTACAGGTCAAGTACGAGATGCTGCGCCGCGTACAAGCGGACGGCAAATCGATCACCGACGCGGCAGCCGCTTTTGGTTTTTCGCGGCCCTCTTTCTACCAGGCGCAGTCGGTATTCGAACAGGACGGGCTGGCCGGTCTGGTGCCGCACAAACGTGGCCCCAAGCAGGCGCACAAGCTCACCGAAGAGGTTCTCGCTTTCGTCCGCGAAACGCGTCAGAACGCCCCCGCCATGGAAGCCAGCGAACTGGCGCGACTGATTCGTCAGCGCTTTGGCACTACCGTGCATCCGCGAAGCATCCAGCGCGCGTTACTGCGCCATCAAAAAAAACTTCGTTGAGCGAACCTCATGACCAACCGGTTGCGCGACCGGATTTGGTCGCGCACTACGAGCAGCTGCGTCGAGATGCCACCGACATGTCCAGCCGTGGCCGCGAGGCTTTGGGCCTGGCGCTGTTCCTTCGCCGCGGCATGGCGGCCTGGATGCAGGCCGGGTCACAATGCCTGGACTGCGTCACCCCGCCAGCACCATCATCCCCGCCCGCGACCACGCCTGTGCCCATGGATGTTCGGGCTCAGGTCGCCATGTTGCTGGCCGGAATCATTCTCGGTCTTCACCAGGAGGCAACCACATGACGAGCAGCGCACAGGAAAAGGTACGCGCGGACCATCTGAATCGAAACGCTTATCTGTACATACGCCAGTCCACGCTGCGCCAGGTTTTTGAGAACAAAGAAAGCACGTTCCGGCAATATGACCTTCGCCAGACAGCGGTCGCTCTGGGGTGGCCGATAGATCGTATCATTGTGATCGACAGCGATCTCGGCCAATCCGCTGCGACCGCCGCCGATCGCGAGGGATTTCAGAAGCTGGTGACGGAAGTCAGTCTGGGCAAGGCCGGCATCGTCCTCGGTCTGGAGGTCTCGCGGCTGGCACGTAACTCTACCGACTGGCATCGGCTGCTGGAGATCTGCGCGCTTACCGATACGTTGATTCTCGATGAAGATGGACTGTACGACCCCAGTCACTATAACGACAGGCTCCTCCTTGGGCTGAAGGGGACATTATCGGAGGCAGAACTTCATGTGATCCGCGCGCGGCTGCAGGGCGGCATTTTGAACAAAGCCCGCCGCGGCGAACTGCAGTGCCCGCTGCCTGTGGGTTTCGCATACAACCCCGAAGGACGAGCGATCCTGGATCCTGACAAACAGGTGCAGGAATGCCTGCGATTCTTCTTCGACACGTTCTGCCGCACTGGCTCGGCCTGTGGGGTCGTAAAAGCCTTCCGCTGGAAAGGACTCCTATTCCCCCAGCGAGTGAGAAGGGGACCACACAAAGGTGAGCTGCAATGGGGCGCCCTCATGCATAGCCGGGCGCTGAATATATTGCACAACCCGCGCTATGCGGGCGCATTCGTTTACGGTCGCCATCGCATTCGCATGAAACCAGACGGAAGTGCGACCTGTACCAAGCTGCCTAGAGAGCAATGGATGCTGTTGAAAGATGTTCATCCCGGCTATATCTCTTGGGAGCAGTATGAAGAAAATGTGCACCGGCTCCGCGAGAATGCGCACGCGAATGGCGGGGATCGCCGCAAGAGCCCTGCACGCGAGGGACCGGCCCTGCTTCAGGGTCTGGTCGTGTGTGGCCGGTGCGGCAGCCGTATGACCGTTCGTTACCACACCCGACAGACTAAGCTCATTCCTGAGTATGTCTGCCAGAGCGATGGTGCCGACCATATCATCGTGGTCTGCCAGCGCGTTTTGGGAGAGGGCGTTGACCAAGCGGTGGGCCAGTTGCTGATGGATGCAGTTACACCTCTGGCATTGGAGGTCACGCTCACCGTCCAGCAGGAGATTGAAGCCAGGTTAGATGAGGTGGACCGACTGCGAAAGAAAACAGTCGAGCGAGCACAATACGAAGCAGACTTGGCCCAGCGACGCTATCTTCACGTGGATCCAGCCAACCGGCTGGTAGCCGATTCTCTCGAGGCCGACTGGAATAATAAGCTGCGAGCAGTGAAGGCAGCCCAGGAGGAGTATGAGCAACAGCGCCAGAGTGATCGGGTGGCCATCAGTGAGCAACACCGTGCCAGGATCGCAGCCTTAGCCCGCAACTTTCCGGAGGTATGGCAGAATCCGAATACCCCGGATCGCGAGCGAAAGAGGCTGGTGCGGCTAATCCTGGAGGATGTGACACTGAGCAGAAACGATCAGATTACAGCCCACGTTCGCTTCAAGGGAGGGATCACCAGGACTCTCACCGTCCCTGTTCCACTCAATGCTTGGCAGCAGCGGGCGACCAGCCCCGAGGTGGTCAGCGAGATCGATCGGCTGGTGGATCACAAGACCTACTCCCAGATTGCGGCCACATTGAACCAGCGCGGCCTCTGTACCGGCGAAGGAGAGCGCTTTACGTCACGGGCCGTTGCTCGTGTCATGCGACAATACAGCCTGACGCCGCGGTACGATCGATTACGCAATGCAGGCATGCTGACGGTAGATGAGGTGGCCACCATCCTCGGAGTCTCACGACATCTGGTCATCATATGGAA
>DASRAA010000204.1:0-19107 GCA_035638375.1 Binatia bacterium
CGTGAGGGTCGTGTCTTCGGTACCGGTTTCTTGCCGAATCCCCTGCCGAAATATCAGGTGCCGCAGGAGGAGACCGACCCCGCCGCGGCGTATCAGCTGGTACACGATGAACTGCTTCTCGATGGCAATTCGCGGCAAAACGTCGCCACCTTCTGCCAGACGTGGCTTGACCCGGAAATCCGCAAGCTGATGGACGAGTGCATCGACAAGAATATGATCGACAAGGACGAGTATCCGCAGATGGCGGAGCTCGAAGCCCGCTGCGTCCACATGATCGCCGACCTCTGGCATGCGCCGCACGCCGCCGCCACGATCGGCTGCTCCACCACCGGTTCCAGCGAAGCCGCGATGCTGGGCGGGCTCGCCATGAAGACCCGTTGGCGCAACCAGCGCCGCGCGCAGGGCAAAGACACCTCGAAGCCGAACCTGGTTTGTGGGCCGGTGCAAATCTGCTGGCACAAGTTCTGCCGTTACTTCGACGTCGAGATGCGCGAGATCCCCTGCGAAGGCTCGCGCCTGATGATGAGCCCCGAGGAAGTCGTCAAGCGGTGCGATGAGAACACCATCGGTGTCGTCCCCACCCTCGGCCTCACCTACACCTTGAACTACGAGCCCGTCGAGGAGGTCGTCAAGGCGCTCGACGAACTCGAACAGAAGCAGGGGCTGGACATTTCCGTCCATGTGGACGGCGCCAGCGGAGGCTTCATCTCGCCTTTCATCCATCCTTCGGTCGTGTGGGACTTTCGACTTCCCCGTGTCAAGTCCATCAACGCCTCCGGTCACAAGTTCGGTCTGGCGCCGCTGGGCTGCGGATGGGCCATCTGGCGCGAAGTCCACGACCTTCCCGAAGAGCTAATCTTCGACGTGAAATACCTCGGCGGAGACATGCCCACCTTCGCCCTCAACTTCTCCCGCCCCGGTGGTCAGATCGCGGCACAGTATTACAACTTCGTCCGGCTTGGCCGCAACGGCTACAGGAAGATCACGCACGGTTGCGAAGAGGTCGGCATCTGGTTGGCGGAAGAGCTGATGAAGTTTGGCATATTCGAAATGATTTACGACGGGCGAGGCGGCATCCCCGGCTGCACCTGGACGCTAAAAGACGGCTCGCACCCGAACTTCACCCTCTATGACCTCTCCGATCGGCTGAGGCTCCGCGGATGGCAGGTCCCGGCATATCCCATGCCCGAGAACCGCACTGACTTGGTTGTCCAGCGCGTGTTGGCAAGGCTAGGGCTGAGCCGCGATCTTGCCGGACTGCTCCTCGACGACCTGGAGCGGGCTGTCCGCCACTTCGGAAAGCACCCTTCGCCCAAGTCCATCACCCATGAGGAGGCAGGAGGGTACCACCACAACTGACTACCCGGCCACCGGGAACCGCTCTGCCATCTCCAGCCGGCGCAGGCGGCGCCGCCGCCCCCTGTGCAGAAGTCGTCTCGGATTTGGCGGATAGGTGAATATTTCGTGCAGAGAAGAGTAGGGTTATTACTGACAAGTGACAACCGATCAGCGGTTAGCTACTTATGCGGGGAAAAGTGTCCCACCACCATCTCCGACAATATCGGAGGTGTCAAGCAGTTGTTGAGCACACTACAGCATGCCCTCGGAGAAGAGCACCAGTTCGCTCTAGCTGAAAAAGTGCCGTATCCAATCAAGGCTCACTCCTAACCAGTTTCAGATTTCGAAACTCAGTCCGACCTATCCATCTCTTCGATCGCATCCGCGATCATGATTACGAATTCAAGCTCCGTGCTGCAGAGGAGCGGGACGCGCAATCATTACTTTGGTGATTTCCTCCACACTATGACGATTTCCACGCTGTCCTGCCTTGCGCCGGACGCTTCGCGTGGTGTGGAGCCGACAAGTGAACGCGGCTTAGTCCAAGTCGGTGTCTAGGAAGTCTGACTGAGTTCCACAAGCCCATTTCTACGGCACAGCTAATCTTTCAATCACCGCGGGAAACTCCGGGCATAAGATCGCACGCTCGCGTTATTCCGCGAGCGTTGCTGGTAGGCATGGAACAATGGGGCGGCAGTCAACTGGCATCCACCCGCCAACTGCAGTGCATAACAGCAGGCGAGGAACGTCGATAATCGGGAACAACGACAACCCTAGATACATCGCTGTCATTGCGAAACCTCACCCTGACCCAACCTGCACAACTACAACGCAGGTTCCAGAACTTTCTACTGCCGTCCAAACATCGGCAACGCGAGCATTACAAGGTAGGGGAGAAGAAATCGTCACTACTGCAATCACCAGCGGAATCAAACCTGCACTCGGGTCGCTGGGCCGCGTGCCAGCGTCAACGCTTGTGAGATCGACCCCATAACACATCGGTCACTAAGGCTTGTGATGCACATCACTGCCAACCTGTAATCAAAGATTAAATACTTCCCACCAACCAACGACAGCGATAGTCGATGCACCGCTCGAGGGGGAGGCGAACGGGTTCGCCCAGCAGACATCAGTTAGTCCCGTCTTGGACAAAAGAGGTGGAAAGGAATGTCAATGGCTTTTGGAGGAACTCATCTGAACGGTGCTCCATCCGCCCCGAAACGCGCTCTCAAAGCCGGTGAACAGGTTGTGACATTCAATTTGCTTCTGTGTGACAACACGGGCTTTAGGCGTACATTTCGTCAGCCATAAAAGGCGGAGCAGCATTTTTGACCGGACTGTTCCCGCCCGTGAGACAACCCACAGTTGGCGGTACGAACAAAGGAGAACGAGATGCAGAGGTATTCTTTGCGCTTGGGAGGGAATGTTTGTTTGATAGCAGTTCTAGCGGCCGTGGCGCTCAGCTCCACACGCAGCTTTGCGATTCCGGCATTTTCCAGGATGTACGGCACAAGTTGCAGTACCTGCCATATTGATTTTCCTAAGCTGAACGATTTCGGCAAGGCGTTCAAAGACGCGGGATTCAAGTTCCCCAAAGACGACGAGCAGATGCTGAAGATTCCGCCTGTCATGCTGGGAGCTCCAGCCAATGCTGAACTTTGGCCTAAAGCGATTTGGCCAGGCACGATCCCCGGCCAGCCACCCATCGGACTGCGGTACAACAACTACTTCCAGTACACGGGTAGTAGCCGCAACAAGTACAACGAATTGCTTCCGCCGGGGACACCACCAACACCGTACATCCCGGCCACCGACTTTCAGACTGGTTTCTTCAGTATCTTCACCGCTGGCAATTTCGGTAGTGACATCGCGTTCTGGGTTGATGACGACATCAGCGTTGCTGGAGCCAATGGCAACGGCGGACTCGGCCAGGCCTATCTGAAATTCGTGAACATTGGCCGGTTAGTTAAACTGCCTGACTATGCCCTAAATCTGAGAGTCGGCCAAGTCGAGTTGGAGATCCCATTCACCCAGGCACTGTCGATCTGGGTCAGTCCATATGACATCTATACCCAAGCCAACGTCGGAGTGGTAAACCCTGCATTCAATCAGCAGTTCATCACCAACAGCTTTACCTTCGCGGGCTCAGGGAAGGGTTTTGAATTCAGTGGCGGCCGCCATACAGGAGGCTATAACTACTCGATTGCCTTCATTGACCAGAACACCAGCGGCACGGCCCAAGGTGATACTCCTAGCCCCTACGTGCCGACGGCTACGGGTGGCAATCAGGGCGGCGTAGGCATCGCCTCAGACTCCAACTTCAAGGACATTTACGCCAGCTTTAATTACCGCTTCAACCTGGAGAAAGACAACGAGAGCCGCAAGTCCATTCAGGCCGCCGGACCGACCGGGCCGCGCGATCATACCTATCTGAATTTTGGAGCCTATTACTTCTACGGGCGCTCGGTGCAGCGTCTCAGCGGCACAACGTCGGTCGGAACCCCAGCTGTTCTAACCGCTAGAGAACCGTACTATCGGGTGGGCGGAAACTTCACCTTCAACTACCGCTGCTGCCTGCAGTTCAATGGCCTCTACATGTACGGCCACGACTATAGCCTGCTGCCTATTGATTCGACTGGGACTTTGATTCCTTTACCGGTGAGCAACACCTCGCCGGTGGCATTTGTGCATGGTTCACCATCGACATTCAGCGGTGGGTTTGCGGATGCCCTATGGCTGGCCTATCCCTGGATGTACGTGATGTTCCGCTGGGATGCAGTCAACTCGAACTCCGATTACCATAACGCCCTGGTGCCGGGCGGGTTTACCGGCTCTCCCTTCAACGGAGCCGCGAGTGTGACTCGCAATCGATTCACGCCGGCGGTGCAATTCCTGATTCACCCGAACATCAAGGCCGTTGCCGAGTACCAGATCCGGCCGTCGCAATCAGTCGAGATCGGAATGAACCCGATCACGGGTTTGCCGATCGCTATCAATTCGTTTCACACCAACACGCTCGTTTTGGGATTTGAGTTTGCTTACTAAAGAGACACAGCGAATCTAGACTTTGGAAGGGGAAATACCTATGACACGCAGTTTTTCGATTACGCTTCTCGTGGTTCTTGTTCTAGCAACCGCTACTTTCGCCGGCACCATTGAAGGGAAGGTTTCGCCAGGCAAGTCCGTCGTTTATGTTGACGCCATCGCGGGCAAGACCTTTCCGCCTCCTTCAGCGAAACCCGTCATGGACCAAAAGGGCTTGGTGTTCACACCTCACATCATGGTCGTGCAGCAGGGCACGGCGGTCGAATTCCAGAACAGCGACAGTGTGCAGCACAACGTCTTCTGGCCGTCCATCAGCGGTAACAAGAAAGATGGGCACAATTTGGGAACCTGGCCCAAGGGGGAGAAGCGGCCCTTCACATTCAATACGCCTGGTGTTGTGCCTCTGCTCTGCAACGTGCACCCGGAGATGGCGGGTTATATCGTTGTTAGCCCGACGCCCTACTTCGCCGAGACCGATGCCAGCGGGAACTACAAAATCGAGAACGTTCCCGACGGCAAGTACAACCTAGTCGCCTGGCACGAAGGCATGAAGACACAGACCAAACCGGTCGACGTGGCCGGCACCGGCAAAGCGGACTTCACTCTTTCGAAGTAGCGGATCATCCGGGCTCGGCCTGGGCCTGCTCTTGCTCCTGCTCTCTGACGTTTGGTGGTTGTTGCCGAAGGGCTCTGATGTTAACTCGTTTTGCAAAAAAGAAAGTCGACCGGGAGTGGCTCAACACCAACTTTCCTTGCATGATGGCGTGTCCAGCGCACACCAACGCCGGGCGCTATGTCTCACTCATCGCGGAAGGCCGGTTTGAAGAAGCCTACCGGTTTGCTCGCGATCCCAATCCGCTGGCCAGCATTTGCGGGCGCGTCTGCGCGCACCCCTGCGAGACGGCTTGCCGTCGCGGCGAGATCGATCGTCCCATCTCGATTCGCGCTCTGAAGCGCTTTCTCACCGAGCGCCACGGACCGGAGTCGCGTCATCCCATCGGTCCGTCGACAAGGCCATCGGCCAAGCTACCCTACAAGGTGGCGGTCGTTGGTGGTGGCCCGGTGGGATTGTCCGCCGCGCACAATCTGACGCTGATGGGTTACTCGGTTACCATCTTCGAAGCTTCTCCGGTGGCCGGAGGCATGTTGTACCTCGGGATTCCGGAATATCGCCTTCCTCGAAGCGTAGTCGAAGCTCAGGTGCGCGAAATTCTCGAGACCGGCGACATCACGTTGAAGTTAAACGCTGCCGCAGGCCGAGATTTTACGGTTGGCGAGCTGCGTAACCAGGGGTTCGATGCGGTATTGATCGCCGTCGGCGCGCACAAGAGTCGCGATCTTTCAATTCCAGGAGTCGACCTCGACGGTGTACATCGCGGCATTGAGTTCTTGCTCAACGTGAACCTCGGCTACAAGTTCACAATTGGCAAGAACGTTCTCGTGATCGGCGGCGGCAACGTCGCCATGGATGTTGCCCGTTCCGCTGCGCGCGAAGTCCTGCGCCAACATGACATTCCGGGAGAGATCACACCCTCGGATGAAAACCTGCAGGCGGTTGCCGCTCACGAAATGATGGACATTTCGTTGTCCGCTTTGCGCATGGGAGCTCGCGAAGTCGGCCTGGTCTGCTTGGAGCAGCGCGAAGAGATGCCGGCGGCGCTGGAGGAGATCGAGGAGGCTGAAACCGAAGGCATCATCATGCATCCCGGCTTTGGGCCTAAGCGCGTACTGGGCCGCGATGGCAGAGTCGTGGGGCTGGAGTGCCTGAAGACCAAATCCGTCTTCGATGAGAACCGACGATTCAACCCCGCGTTCTACGAAAACAGCGAAACGCAATTCGAATGCGACACCGTTATCCTCGCGATAGGCCAGGCGCCGAACCTCGACTTCCTGCGTCGCGAAGACGGGGTTCAGATTTCGCCCCGAGGACTCATCCACGTAAACCGCGACACGCTGATGACTTCAGAGTCGGGAATCTTTGCCGGAGGTGATTGCGCCTTCGGGCCTCGCCTCATCATCGACAGTGTCGGCGATGGCAAACGCGCAGCAGCCGGAATTGACGAGTATCTGCGCGGGCACAAGCATCCTGAGCCGCAGGTCCACGTAGAGGTCCTCAATCGCTGGCAGATGGCCGCCGACTACATGAATCTGCAGCGGCAAGCCATCCCCATGCTTTCGCTCGACCGCCGCACCGGCATGACGGAGGTCGAGCTTCCCTACACCGAGCAGGAGGCCATCGCCGAGGCACAGCGCTGTCTCAAGTGCTACATCAACACCATTCTCGAAGGCAGCGAGGCTGATGGAACGGACTGCATAATCTGCGGCGCATGCGTGGATGTGTGTCCTGAGTACTGCTTCGAACTGGTGCCACTCAATCGGATCGAATTCGACTCGACGGCGTTGGACGAGATCACCAATCATCCAGAGTCGTACGACTTTGTACTGGACGGAGTCCAGCCCGAGGAATTCGGTAGCATCACTGGCACCGCGATGATCAAAGACGAAACCCGCTGTATCCGTTGCGGACTGTGCGCGCTGCGATGCCCGGCCAACACGATCACGATGGAGGCTTATCACCTCGTCCCATCAGAACCGACCGGACTCATCACGATTCAGGGTTTCGATCGACCGAAACCATCTGCCGCAGGAGCGGCTGCCCCAAAATGAAAGCATCGGTGAGGATTTATGCCTGAGGACGCAAAATCAAAGCCAGTGCCCGACTGTCCCGAGGAGATGAGCCGGCGGCAATTCTTCGTGAAGATCGGCGCCGGCTCAATCGTTGCAGCGGCACTAGGCACAGCGGCCTTCTCTTACGAATACCTATCTCCCAACGTGCTCTACGAGCCATCTCCTATCGTCGATGCCGGCAAGCCTGATCATTACCCGCCTGACTCTGTAACGCTGGATCCGCAAACCGCAATCTATGTAGTGCGTACCGCAGAAGGATTCTTCGCGCTCTCGGCAATCTGCACCCATCTGGGATGCCTCACCGCATACAAATCCGATCTCGGCATGATTGCCTGTCCCTGCCACGGCAGTAAGTTCAACAGGGATGGCGTAAAGATCGAAGGTCCTGCGCCCAGGCCGCTTCCGTGGTTGCGCATGTGGATGAGCGATGAAGGCAACCTGATGGTCGATCGCTCGCAAGCGGTCGCCATCAAGCAACTGGTGAGGATCTAGGCATGGGCAGCACTCTCGAGCAACTTGTAGATCAGGTGCGCGAAAACCGCATCTGGCGCTCCATCTTCCGCAGTGGTACCGGCCAAAGCAATCTGCGCAAAGCACTGGTTGTGCAGCAGAACGTCTTCCTGCATTTGTTCTCTATTAAGGCGCGAAAGCGCACCCTGGAGTTCAGGGCAACCTGGTACCTGGGCGCGCTGACTTTCGGGACATTCGCGATCCTTGTCATCACCGGCGTGTTGCTGATGCTCTACTACCACCCGTCGGTTCCGCAGGCCTACGCCGATATGAAGGACCTGCAGTACGTCGTCTCGTCCGGGGTTTTCCTGCGCAACCTGCATCGCTGGTCGGCCCACGCGATGGTGTTCCTTGTGTTCACCCACATGTTCAAGGTGTTCTACCGAGGGGCCTATCGCACGCCTCGTGAATTCAACTGGGTCGTCGGAGTGATTCTGCTGCTGGTAACTCTACTGCTCAGCTATACCGGATACCTGCTCCCTTGGGACCAGCTTGCCTACTGGGCGGTCACGGTGGGTAGCAACATCGCCTCAGCCGTTCCGCTCATGGGCGCCAAAATCCGTTTCCTTATGCTTGGCGGCACCGCAGTCAATGCCAATGCCCTGCTGCGTTTCTACGTGTTGCATTGTGTGATTCTGCCGCTCTTCGCGATTCTCTTCATCGCGGTTCATTTCTGGCGGATTCGCAAGGACGGCGGCATCTACGCCGGTGATCACTCCTCGGAGGTCAGCAGTTAATGAGCACTCCGAAAGATTTTGTTGCAACTCTAGACTCCGACGCCCGCAAGACACCACGCAGGATAGCGTTCATCACGAAGCGTACTTCGCCGCAGGTGCATGTGAAGGATGAAGAGCGGGTGATGACCTATCCCGAGGTTTTTTTCCGCTTGGCGGTGGCCATGGAAGCGTTGGCCGTCGCACTAGTCGTGGTCTCGCTCATCTGGAATGCGCCCCTGGAAAGCCTGGCCGACCCGACTCACACTCCTAACCCGGCCAAGGCCCCATGGTACTTTCTCGGCTTGCAAGAGCTGCTGCACTATTTCCCGCCGGTTGTGGCAGGAGTCCTGATTCCCACCCTGGTGGTCATCGCACTTATCGTCATCCCGTACTTCAACATCAACATTGAGGCCGAAGGCATGTGGACGCGCGACAGGAAACGCCGTTTGTGGATCTTCGGCGGCGTCGTCTCAGCCCTCTTCATTCTTCTTATCGTGGTTCCCTACGTTCGGAAGTTGTTGCAGCCGGGCGTGGACGTTCCTCCAGTCTGGGTGGCATTTTGGCCTACAGTCACGGTCGCAGCGTTCATGCTGTGGGCCGCACAGACCGACCCACAATCAGCGACAGGTTTCCGCCGTTGGCTCGTGCGTAAGCCAGTCTCCTTCTGGATCATGACCTGGTTTCTGTTTGAACTGGTTGTACTCACCGCGGTTGGAACCTTCTTCCGCGGGCCGGGATGGTCGTGGGTGTTGCCCTGGAAGGGTGCCCTGTAATGAAGCACACGCTCCTGCAATTGTGGCGATTCTTCTTCGGGGACAGCGCTCGTGCCTTCGGCTCGGCCAGCGTGCTCTTACTGGTCCTGCTCGCAGTCGCTCCAGCGAAAAACCATTTTAATGAGTGGCATCGTTATCAAAAGCAATACTTGCACCTCATTCGCGGACGCGCCGATGCTGTCACTCTCGAGCGGCACTTCGAATCCGGCATTCAGCAGATTTGGCTTCCCGAGCAGCAGGTCACCGACCGCTGCACCACTTGCCATCTCGGACTGAAAGAAGCCAGTCTCAACGACGTTAGCGCGGTTGCCTTCCGCAAGCATCCGGCCATTCCGCACTCCTTGACGGAATTCGGGTGTACCACCTGCCATCGTGGGCAAGGTGCTGCCACGACCGTGGAAGAAGCGCATCACGCCACTGAACAGTGGGAACAACCGCTGCTGCCGGCGAAGTACATCGAATCAGGCTGCGGCCAGTGTCATCTGGAAAACCTAATCGGCACGCCTTTCCTCAATCAGGGACGAAATATCATCTCGCGCTACGGCTGCACTCACTGCCACACAATCAAGCGACCCGACGGCACTTCGTTCCAGCCGGATGACGATCCTCCGTCGCTGGCGCACATCGCCGACAAGACCTCGCGCGAATGGGTGTACGCCTGGATCAAGGACCCGCAGTCGTACGCCAGCACCGCAACCATGCCGAACTATCACTTCAGCGACGACGACGCGCGCGACATCTCGGCCTTCATCATGGCGCAGAGCGCGCCGCTCCCGCCGTCGCTGCAGCCGGTCAAGGCCGAGGGCTCTCTCGATATCGCGGCAGGAACCTCGCTGTATGGCCAGTCGTTTTGCGCTTCGTGTCACGCCATGCAAAACGCTGCCGGCATGATGGTCGGCGGAAACATCGGCCCGGAGTTGACTGGCATTGGCACCAAGGCCAAACCGGAATGGCTGCAGGACTGGGTGACCAATCCCGACCACTATGATCCAAAAACGCTGATGCCGCGCTACCGCTTCGATGACAAGCAGGTAGGCCTGTTGGTAGGTTTCCTGGAGTCAAAGACCGAGCCGGACTTTCTTGCCAGCGTTCATCTAGATGCCGCCACCCCGCAGCAGATTGAACATGGCAAGCGGCTGGTAATGGAGAACGGCTGCGCCAGTTGCCATGAAATCAACGGCATCAAGAAGCCCGAGAACTTTGCACCGGAGCTGACGCGCATCGGTAGCAAGCCGCTCAACCAACTTGCTTTTGCACCCGGCGTGGAGCACACCCTCCACGGCTACATCGGAGCGAAAGTCGGCAACCCGCGCGCCTTTGGCCCGTCGCTCAAAATGCCGCAGTTCCAGCTGACGCCGCAGCAGATCGACGCCGTCACCACTGCCCTGCTGGCACAGACAGACCGCGCCTTCACGCAGCCATTAACCATGCGCATCACCTCGACGCAGCAGACGAAGTACGAGCCAGCCGGCCAAGCCGGAAGGATCATGCACGAAGTGCGCTGCTTCAGTTGTCACATGATCAACGGCCGCGGCGGCGATATGGCGCCCGATCTCAGCTACGAAGGCACGGCGGTGCAGCGCGATTGGCTGGTGCAGTTCCTGAAAAACCCTGAAACGCTTCGCCCTGCGCTGATTCGCCGCATGCCAAAGTTCAACCTGTCGGACGCCGAGATCAACACTCTTACCGACTACATGCTGACCGTGTATCAAACACCTGAGTTCGACCGCGACTCAATTCCCGCCTCCGAGTTGACCCCGGCCATGGCTGAGCAAGGTAAGCAGCTCTTCTATTCCAAGTTCGCTTGCCAATCCTGTCACATCGCCGATTACAAGAACGACAAGGGTTACATCGGACCAGCGTTGGCCGGAACCGGCAAGCGCTTCAACGCCGCCTGGGTCTATCACTGGCTAAAAGATCCGCAGGCGTTGCGCCCCGGCACCATCGAACCCAATCAGCACATGACCGACGAGGAAGCACGCAATCTCACAGCCTTCCTGATGTCTCTGAAGTCCTCCGGCACGAAGGAGGCGACAAAGTGATGAAACGCAGACTCGTTGCTCTGGTCTGTCTGGCGTTGCTTACCGCCGGCTGCTCGCACAAAGCCAGACAAGCACAGGCTCTGAAAGCCACCGCGAATGGAGCCGCCATTGTCGAGTCCAGCGGTGGCAAGCAGATTGGCTACATCGGCATGCCACTTGATCAGCCAGTTGTGGTCCAGGTGAACGATGCCAGCGGAAGCGCTGTCGCCGGAGCAGCCGTATACTTCAGTGGCCCAAAAGGCGTAACGTTCACTCCTGCTGCTGCACTCACCGACTCGAGCGGACAGGTCACTACCAACGTCGCACTCGGCCAGCAATCCGGGCGCTACAAGCTCACGGCCTCAACGCACGATGCCTCAGGAAAGAATGTCCAAATCACGATCGAGGAAGTCGCTCTGGGCTATCAGCAAACGCTTGGAGCTCAGCTCAACGCGCAATACTGCATCCGCTGCCACGATCCCGAGTCCACGCCGCAGCGCGTCTCTAACATGGACAACCTCGCCGTCAAGCCTCATCCCTTCACCGAAGGCGATACGCTGAATAAGATGAGCGACGCTGAGGTGGCGGCGATTATCAGTCATGGCGGAGCGGCTCTGAACAAATCGCCCCTCATGCCGGCCTGGGGGTACACCCTCTCCAAGAACGACATTGCCGCGCTGATATCGTATATCCGTGCTGTCGCCGATCCTCCTTATCAGGCGGGCGGTTTGGTGTACGCTCAGAAGTAGCTCGTCCCTTGATGATTCTGTTGGAGCATTTCTAGAATGAAGTTCGGTTGCCTGGCTGTGTCGCTTGTGACGCTGGGACTGGCCTATCCAGCGATGGCCCAGGTCATCACGCCGATGGAATTGAACGACCCGAAGCTGCAGCGCCTGCAACAGCGGAATTTTCGCACCCTGGTCGACATCGGAGGCGAGATCCAGCGCTACAAATTCCCCTACCCCTTCTATCTGAGCCGCGTGCTCGACGTTGATCTAGCCAAAATGAAGGACGCCGATCAGCGCTCCATCCGTTTCGATTCCTACAAGGGCGAGACCGTGCTGCAACTCACCGGCAACTACTATGCGTCTTATAACGCCGATACGATGGACGCGGAGACGAGGCTCAAGACTACCTTCGAGCAAGTTATTGTCCCTATTCTCAAAATAGAAGTGCCACACTTTCCGGACGACTCCGAGTTCGCCTCATTTGCTATCGAGGTTTCGCATCACGTTCGCGAAAAAATCATGGGTGTACGCCAGGAACAAGCCGAGAATGTGACCGTGATCATGCCCGTTCCATCCGCACAAAAGCTTGTGGACGCGAAGAATGACGAGCAGAAACAGTCGGCTGTGTTGGAAGCGCGCGTTTACCTCAACGGCCAACCTCATGCACTGTGGATACATGAAGGAGCGCCACCTGAGGATTGGCAAGATCGCTATGGCCCGCCTGCTAACAAGAAGCAGTCGGCGGAAACGGCAACTGTGGCTTCGACTCAGCCGCCTCCATCCGGGGCGACCGTCTCACCGAATCTACTGAAGACGACGCCGATGCGCATCATCACTCCCGAAGCGCTGGCCGGCATGCAGCGCCACAACCAGGAAACTATTGATCGCATGATCAAGAGCCTTGACAAAGAAGCGCACTTCGTTCCATATGCTCCTCCCAGCTTCATCGGCTTTCGACAGGGTGCATACCTGCAACTCTCGATCAATACCCAGTTGGACGCGCCTTCCGGAACCTCGCGCTACAAGGAGGCGGCGCTTGCTTTTGACGACCATGTTTCCCACCTCATTCGCCCCCTGCTCGAGTTCTTTCCTGGTGAGATCGATTTCGATGGTGTCGATTTCAGCAGCGTCATCCATCTGAAGAATGGCGATGACAAGACTCAGTCGGTGGAATTTTTCTTCCCGGTTCGGATGATGCGCTGCTTTGCCAGCTACGACTGTACAGGCCAGCAACTCATCAACTCCGGCACCGTGCTCATCAACGGAGAACGCTCGGAACTCGACTTGCAAGTTGCGGAAGGCAAGAACTGAAAGGCTTACTCCTTGCTACACGCGAAACGCTTTCTGCACTAGGGTGAAGCGGGCGGCGCCATAGAGGCCCGAATCTTCGTTCAGCACGATTTTGATAGGGATGGCTTGCAGAAGATCTTTCATGCGGCCTTTGTCGAGGAAGGAGTCCATAAAGCTGCCTTCCTTCATTTTGTTGACGATCTTTCCGGCGATTCCGGCGACAAACACGCCGCCGGTTGCCATGAATTTCAGCGCGCAGTTGCCCGCCTCGGAGCCGAACACGCTGATGAAGAGCGACAACGTCCGGTTGCAGATCGCGGCTTTGTTTTCCGTGGCCAGCTCTGAAATCAACGCTGGCGCATCCTTCGAGGTTTCGAGAGCTTCTTTGAGCCACCCAGGCTCTTCTTCGAGTTTCGTGTCGCGCAGAAACTCGTAGACATTCTTCACGCCTGGGCCGGAGAGGATGCGCTCATAGCTGACGTGCTGATGCCCGTACTTGCTCATCAGATACTTCAGCAGGTCGACTTCAACGTTATTTTTAGGAGCAAATTCGGTGTGACCACCTTCGCAGGCAAAGGGATGGTGACGAAAGCCGTCCCAGTACAAACCCGCTTCACCTAAACCCGAGCCGGCCGAAACGACAGCCATGTTGCCTTCAGCATTCGGCGCGCCTTCGCTGATGGTCACGAAGTCTTTCGATTCCAGTGCGTCGATGCCATAGGCGAAAGCTTCTAGGTCGTTAATTAAGCCCACCCTCGAAAGCCGCAGCTGTGCAGCCAGTTCTCGCGAATCGATGATCCAGGGGAGGTTCGAGATTTTGCTGCGACCCTCGCGCACCGGTCCTGCCACGCCGAAGCAAGCGGAGCGCGCCGGAATGCCTTCTGTCTTCACGAAGTCGGCAACGATCTCCGACAGCCCGGTGTGTTCTTTGCTGGGGTAGATTTTCTCTACCACACAGTTGAGGCGATTACCTTCGGTTTCGAAGGCGGCCAGCCTGGACTTTGTACCGCCTATATCGCCAGCAAGGATCATTCGATTGTCCTCCAGTGGCGGCCATCACGTTCCATGAGATCGTCGGCTTCCTTGGGTCCCCACGAGCTTGCGGGGTAATTGGGAAAATTCCGCGGTGGTAGCGCCCGCCAGACATCAATAACCGGATCCAAAATTCGCCAGCCTGCTTCCACCATGTCAGCGCGCTGAAAAAGCGTCTGGTCGCCCATCATGCAGTCGTACAAGAGCACTTCGTAGCCAGTGTAAGGTTCTGCACCGAAATACTTCGAGTACTCAAAGCTCATTTCGACGGAGCCCAAACGAAGCTGCGGGCCAGGAATTTTCGCGCCAAATCCCAACGCCATTCCTTCATCCGGCTGGATCTGAATCACCAGCCGATTGGTTTGCAACTTGTGCACAGGCGTTTGCCGAAACAACTGAAATGGCGCGCGCTTGAACTGGATCGCGATTTCCGTGTGGCGCTTGGCCAGCCGCTTTCCCGTACGCAGATAGAATGGGACCCCTGCCCATCGCCAATTGTCGACATTCAACTTCATGGCAACGAAGGTCTCGGTCTTCGAATCAGGCGATACGCCGGGTTCGGAGCGGTAAGGCTGGACTCTCTCTTTGCCGAGAAAACCTTCGCCATACTGCCCGCGAACGCTCTGGTGCAGCACATCCTCGGAGCTGAGCGGCTGAATAGCGTGCAACACCTTCGCCTGCTCGTCGCGGACGGCGTCAGCGCTGAACGATGAAGGCGGCTCCATTGCAGTGAGGCTGATTAGCTGCATCATGTGATTCGGAACCATGTCGCGGAGCGTGCCGGCTCCGTCGAAGTACCCGCCGCGCAGCTCCACACCCACTGTCTCCGCGTTGGTAATGGCAACGTGATCGATGTAACGCCGATTCCAGATGGGCTCGAAGATGCCGTTGCCGAACCGGAACACCATGATGTTTTGAACAGTTTCTTTGCCCAAATAGTGATCGATGCGATAGATCTGCTTCTCGGGCAGAACTTCTTTGATCTGCTGGTTGAGCGTCAATGCGGATTCGAGATCCTGGCCGAAGGGTTTTTCAATGACCACTCTTCGCCAGTGTCCGTTTTCTTCTTTCGAAAGACCCGAGCGTCCTAACTGCTGCACGACTTCGCAGAAGAACTTCGGTGAAGTCGCCAAATAGAACAGGTAGTTCTGGTCGGTAGCGCACTCTGCGTCGATCTGGGCGAGCGTTTCCCGCAGCCTGGCGAAGGTTTTCTCGTCTCCAAAATCGCCCTGGAGAAAGCGCAGCGACTGCTGGAAATGGTCCCAAATCTCGGTGCCGTGGTCTTCTGTCTGAAGGAAGCGCGAGACCTTCTTGCGGAAGTCCTCGAGACTCATGTCGTCGTGGGCTACGCCCAACACGGCAAACTGCTCGGGCAGCAGATGCGCCTTTTCCAGGTTATACAGGGAGGGAACCAGCTTCCTCATGGTGAGGTCCCCAGTGGCGCCGAAGACGACCATCACGCATGGTCCGGCGGGCCTTCCAGCCTGTTCGACATCTTCCTGAATTTCGGTGGCCGACCCTATCACCATACCAATCTCACCCCAGTGGGCGCTTACAGTAAAACGCCGCGCGAAGCGCTGTCAAGCAGCGCGCGGAAAGTTTAACAATCGGATCGTCAAATGCAATCGAACCCACTTTACGTGCTGCCTCAGTCGTACTAGTCTGTGCCTAGGCTTGTGGGGGAAGCGATGCTTAGGGGTTGTATCGGGCTCGTACTGCTGGCCTCAGGGTTCGCGCAGGGGCAGCAAATTGCTGACAAGTCTCGCGCCTCTTCTGGTGTCTCGATTCCGGCTGAGCTGAAGACCACCATTCATGCCGACAAGGTTCGTCGCGGTGATCCGGTGGAGTTTCGATCGCTGGAGGCGGTGCTGCTGGGCAATGGCGTGGTGATGCCTGCCAATTCCAAGCTGACCGGCCGAATCGTTGGAGCAGCTCCGCTGCATGACAACAAACCGTCCTGGTTGGTGCTGCTAGTGGAGCGCGGGCAATGGAAGCAACAGACCATACCGTTGCACGCATTCATCTCAGCCCAAATGCGCATTGAGCAGACTGGGGCTAAGTCCAACCAAGCTGCCGACATGCCGTCGACCATTTCCCCGCGCCGGGCTGGCCGCATGGGCGGCCGCGTTTCGCTAGAAAGTGGTGTGGATACTTCGGTCATTCCTCCGCCTCAGGACTCAAAGTCCGAAGCTCCTTCACAGACGGTTGCCGCACCTACCCTGCCTAAAGACCTGCGCATTGTGCGCGACAGCGATGGTATTGTGTACCTCTTCTCCGCGGAGTCGAATGTCAATTTGCCCAGCGGAGCCCTGCTGGTGCTGCAGAATCAAGACCCAACCCAAAAGCCGGCCGGTACCGCTCGAGCTCAGCAGACACACCTCAGGTAGGAGCTTCACTGTCGTTAATTCGCGCGGTTAGTCGGTCAATCGCCTGATCTGGAGTTGGCAATACCCCCACGTTTGCGCTAGAAATGTATTTCGCACAATTCATCAACTTTAGACCAGCACGACGAGAGGTACCCATATGCCAAATCGGCATGAATGGAATCCGTTCTACCGCTTTAGTGTGCAGCGCTTAGGAGCGGTCCGTTCCGCAAGCAAGGTGAAGAATTCGTGGCCGGTTTTTTTTCTAGGCTGCGCAATTGCCGCTGCAGTGTTGAGCGGCTGCGAGAAGAAGGAGGAGGCTGCCAAACCAACTCCTCCTGAGGTTCTGGTCGCAGATGTCTCCCAGCAGAACGTTCCCATCTTCGAAGAGTGGGTGGCGCAGCTCAACGGCCCGGTCAACGCAGATATCACTCCCAAAGTTCAGGGATACCTGCTAAGGCAGAATTACCAGAACGGTTACTTCGTGAAGAAGGGCCAACTGCTGTTTGAGCTCGACCCTCGCCAGTACCAGGCGGACGTGGACAAGGCCCAGGCGGACCTGGAGAGGACACAGGCGCAAGTTGCGCGCTTCGAGGCGGATGTCGCTCGCGATACGCCACTGGCTGCTCAGAATGCGATTCCGCAGAAGCAGCTCGATACGGATCACGCCAACTTGGCTGCTGCTCAGGCACAGATCCTGGCGGATAAAGCTGCACTCGACAACGCAAAGCTGAATCTGGCCTGGACCAAGGTCTACTCCCCCATTGACGGCGTTGCCGGCGATGCCAAATCGCAGATCGGCGACCTTGTAGGCACCACTACGAAAATGGCCACAGTTTCCGAGGTCAATCCCATCTGGGCGAACTTCAACATCTCGGAGAGTGCGTATCTCGGCCAGGCCGTCAAGATCTCGCAATTCATTCGCACGGGCAAGGCGGGTACAACTGCCGTGGAATACATCCAAGCCAACGGCGAAGTGTATCCGCAGACTGGACATATCATTCAGGTGAACCGTGAGATTTCCTCCAGCACCGGGACCATTCAGGTCACGGCCGCTTTTCCTAATCCCGACGCCCTCCTGCGTCCCGGTGGATTTGGACGTGTGCGCATCCAGACCAGCAACAACAAAGATGCGTTGCTGGTGCCCCAGCCCGCCATCATCGAAGTACAGTCGCAGTATCAGATCATCGTTGTCACGCCGGAGCACCGGGCCATGTTCCGCCCGATCAAAGTTGGCCAGCGCGTAGGCTCGAACTGGATTGTTACCGAGGGTCTCAAGCCGGGTGAAAAGGTTGTTGTCGAAGGAATCCAGAAGCTGCAGCTTGCTGCCGCTGCCAATCCTCAGTTTGCCAAAGAAGGAGTTCCGGTCATTGCTAAGCCTTACCAGGCGACGACTGCTTCAGCAGCAGGGAGCAACTGACCATGTCAACCTTCTTTATCAACCGGCCCATCGTGGCCATCGTTATCGCCATCCTGATGGTGATGGCCGGCCTCGTGGCAATGCTTGAACTGCCTATTGCGCAGTTCCCGAACATTGCCGACCCCATGATTCAGGTGAAAGCCACCTACCCCGGTGCCGACGCGGTGACCATTGCCGAGTCCGTAGCGACACCCATCGAGCAGCAGATGTCGGGCGTGAGCGGCATGAACTACATGTACTCGCTGAGCGCCAGCTCAGGTGGCGGCATGACGCTGTACGTCGATTTCCAGCTGGGTACCGATATCAACACTGACCAGATTCTGGCGCAGATGCGCTCAGGCCAGGCCAACGCGCAGCTCCCTGCGGAGGTGAACCAGCAGGGCGTGGTGGTCCAGCCGGGCACTACCGCGCCTTTCATGTTGCTCGATCTTTTCTCCCCGACCGGCGCATACGACAACATCTTTCTTGCGAATTATGCCATCATCAATTTGCAGTACGCGCTCACCCGCATTCAGGGCGTTGGCCAGGTGCAGATTTTCGGCGCCGGGCCTTACGCCATGCGTATCTGGGTGAATCCCGACACTCTGGCGAACCTCGGCGTTACGGTTACCGACATCATCAACGCGGTTAAGGCCCAGAACAAGGTCAATCCTGCCGGTCAGATTGGCGGAGAGCCTGTCCCCCCGG
Organism: Binatia bacterium; assembly: GCA_035638375.1. Lineage (GTDB taxonomy): Bacteria > Acidobacteriota > Terriglobia > Terriglobales > Acidobacteriaceae > DASRAA01. The sequence continues at coordinate 18,612 of DASRAA010000204.1, forward strand.
GCCAGCAATATACCTACAACGTCCGAGCCCCGGGACGCCTGCCCCGAGCGGAAGACTTCGAGCAGATCGTCATTCGTGCCCAGGCCGATGGCTCCATTCTGCGGTTGAAAGACGTCGCCCGGGTCGAATTGGGTTCGCAATACTATTCCTATAACGCTCGCCTAGGCGTTGTGCCCGAAGAAGGCAAACCCAAGCCCTCTCAGCCCGCTGCCCTCATCGCCCTTTATCTCACGCCCGGCAGCAACGCCCTTATTACCAAAGCGAATGTCGACAAGCTGATGCAGGAGGCCAAAGGACGTTTCCCGCAAGGGCTGGAGTACATCACCGCGCTCGACACGACGCTATCAGTCAGCGAAGGCATCAAGGAAATCGAGAAGACGCTCTACGAGGCCCTCATCCTCGTCATCATCGTGGTTTATATCTTCCTGCAAGGTTGGCGCGCCACCCTGATTCCGCTGATTGCCGTACCTGTTTCGCTGGTGGCGACCTTCATGGT
>DASRAA010000205.1:0-3461 GCA_035638375.1 Binatia bacterium
TGGGTGTGCGCCGTGATAAGGCGGCGCTTTCCAGTGGGTGCAAATCCCACCCGGCGAACGCTCCAGCCGGAAGCAACCGGAGCAGCTATGGAGGTGACGAAGTAGCTGAAGCCTTCGGATAGCGTGTCACGAATTGGTGACGGCGCGAGTGTGCAGGCCGCAACGCGAGTGAACGCCGAGCAAGCCTTGTATGAGGCGTTTTCTGTCAAGCTCAATTTTCGATCGCGTGCTCCTCAATTGATCAGTAGTGGGACAACGAATCGGTCCGAGGGGAGCTTGCCATCGGGCGCGGATCAGCGCGCCGCAACCTTGTATTCGGTAGGTCGATAAAGACCTGACCATGATGCAGTCATGCGCATCGGCGGCGAAGCTCCGGGGCGGCGGCCCATTCTCGAAACCGGTGTGTCAGCACCATGGCTTGCTTCGGGTGACGCCACCTCGGATCGTCATCGGATACCGACGATGTCCTTTTTCGTCAGGCTCCGAGAGCTTGTTCTGTCTGAGTGCTTATCTCACGCCGCTCGCAATACAACGCGAGTCGGAACCTCGCCCGTGGTCGCTAGGCGCCATAGAGCAATTAACAATTTGCGCGCCAGCGCTACGATCATTGTTTTGCGTTTTCTGCCGGCGCTCGCGGTTCGTGCCCGATACCACTGGGTCAATGCGCTGTCTTTCTGGTGGAGCAAAAAACGCCAAGCTAACTGGATCATGCCGCGGCGTACTCGGGCGTTGCCCGCCTTCGCGAGTCCTTTCTCTCGCCGTTTGCTGCCGCTCTCGTCTGGCGCTCCAGTGAGACCCGCATAGCGCGCCACAGCCCGTCGATCGCGCAAATCCCTCGAGAGGATCTCATGCACCAGCATGTCCGCGGTCTCGATGCCGACGCCGATAACTCGGGCCAGCAGCCGAACCATCGCAGTCGGCCCTTCGACACGCGCCTGTTCGAGCCGTAACAAACGGGCCGCCTCAATCTCGTTGATCTGGTCAATGATGAAGCGCAAGCGCGCCATGTCGCGTCGCAGCTCGGCCAAGGTATTCGGCGGCAACGGGTCGCCTTCCGGTGTCCAAAGCTGATTCAGACGTTCGGGTGCCTTGCGCAATGTCGGCTTGAAGTTGCGGATACCGAAGCGAACCAGGCATGCTTTCGTCCGATTGATGATGCGCGTGCGTTCGCCCACCAAGTTTTCGCGCTCGCGGGTCGGGCGTTTGGCATCTTCCTCTTGAAGGCTAGGGATCGCCGCCATTCTGCAATGCTCCGGTTCACCCCGCAGCCAGCCCAGAAAGGCGCGTTTCAACAGTTCGGTATCGAGCCGATCAGTCTTCGCCCGGCGATGCTCTCGCGGGACTGCAACGCTCGTCGGATGAATGACGTGGGCGTCAACGCCTCGAGCACGCAGCCAGCGCGCCAACCAGAAGCCGTCGCGGCCTGCTTCGAAGGCGACCGCCATGCGCGTGATAGCGTGTCCAGCCTTTGCTGCCTCATCACGCCACTGGCGCAGCAATTGAAGTAGCGCCTTTTCGTCAACGTTCAATTTCTTTAACGGATGGCGATCGACCCCAGGCACGATCCCCGCGATCAGCCAATAGTTCAGACTCATTTCGATTACCGCGATAATCGTGTTGTTCTGTTCCAACGCCACGAGAGACCGACTGAGATCATTTTGATTTGCCATGGCATTGCTCCTTTGATTCGGGGCCGGCGCCCAAGATCTCTGCTCTACCGGACGCCCCATAGCATCTCGAAAAGGACGATGCGCAGGCCGACCCGACAACCCTTTCGGGGAAGGCTGATACGGCTGGGTGACTGAGCAACCGATACGCCCAGACGCTGCGCCGGGGTAGTGGCGGCAGCATGTACACAAGGAAAGCGTACGCAACACGGGAAGCCCCGAAGCGTGGTCAGCGATGGCCAACCGGACGCCCGCGAGGGACAGGCCGGGTGCGCCGGGGTGACGGAGAGGTCCGCAGTACTACGGAAGCCGGGTAACGCTGGTGGAGGGAAGGGACCTCAGTTCAAGACGGACGCAAGACGTGGTGAGGGACCTGGAGATTGGGCAACCTATCAACTCCGAAGAGCGTTCAGAAGCTGCAGACGGCGTTGCACGCGAAAGCGAAGGCAGAAGCTGGCTATCGTTTCTACGCCTTGTACGACAAGATCAGCCGCGAAGACGTCCTGGCTCATGCGTATGCTCAGTGCCGCTCCAACAAGGGCGCACCGGGCGTGGATGGACAGGAATTCGCGGACATTGAAGCGTATGGGGTGCAACGATGGCTCGGCGAACTGGCGCTTGCGCTCAGGCAGGAGACTTACCGACCGGATCCTATTAGAAGAGTGTTCATACCAAAGGCCAATGGCAAACTCAGGCCGTTGGGCATCTCGACCTTGCGTGATCGAGTCTGCATGACAGCAGCGATGCTGGTGCTGGAACCGATCTTCGAAGCCGACCTTCCACCAGAGCAATATGCCTACCGTCCTGGGCGCAATGCCCAACAGGCGGTGGTCGAGGTGGAAGCGCTGCTGTTTCGCGGCCACCCGGAAGTTGTCGACGCCGACCTCGCGGACTACTTCGGGAGCATTCCGCATGCCGAGCTATTAAAGTCGGTAGCGCGCCGGATTGTTGATCGGCGCGTGCTGCATCTGATCAAGATGTGGCTGGATTGTCCCGTGGAAGAAACCGATGATCGCGGAAGGATGAAACGCACGACCGAGACCTGGGACAAGCGGCGCGGCATTCCGCAAGGCTCACCCATCTCACCACTGCTGGCGAATCTGTACATGCGTCGGTTTGTGCTGGGATGGAAGATGCTCGGGCTGGAGCGAAGCCTCGGCACTCGCATCGTGACTTACGCCGACGATCTCGTAATTCTGTGCCGTAAGGGCAAAGCCGAAGAGGCTTTGTCGCGGCTGCGCGAGATCATGGGAAAGCTGAAGCTCACGGTCAACGAGGAAAAGACACGAATCTGCAGGGTCCCATCAGGAGAACTCGACTTCCTGGGATACTCGTTCGGACGGATGTACTCAGCGAGAACCGGCCAGGCACGCCTGGGATACCGGCCATCGAAGAAAAGCATCAAGCGCATAGTGGAGACTATCCACGCACTGACAGTCCGAACCGGGACATGGCAAGACACCACAGAGCTGGTGGACAAGTTGAACCGCACGCTGCGCGGCTGGGCGAACTACTTCAACGTAGGCACCGTCACCAAAGCGTACCGGGCGATCGACAACTACACAGCGTTGCGGTTGCGCCGGTGGTTACGCATCAAGCACAACGTCAGGCGACGCAAGGGCGGGACCTATCCACTCTCGCACCTTTACGGCCACTTCGGGCTCGTACGTCTGACCGCGCTTGGGCGTGACGTGCCGTGGGTGAAGGCGTGAGGTCTTGTCCGAGAGCCGGATGCGGGAGATCTGCATGTCCGGTTCGATGAGCGGGATGTGGAAACCGAGCCACGGTCGAACC
>DASRAA010000206.1:0-2039 GCA_035638375.1 Binatia bacterium
CGCGAGCCCGCGGTTCGCGTCTTTGCGAAGGCAGATGACCAGGAAATTGCGACTGCGGGTTCGTGGTCTGCGTCGTGCCATTACGGCGAATTCTCATGGGGGAACCGGGACCCAGCTTAGTGGTCGTTTGTGCTATGCGAAAGGGTAAAGGCGCGTGCTAAAAGCCCTTGGCCCGAAGATCACGCGTTTGGCGCTCGGCTCGAGTGCCGTTGATGTGCCCAAGACAGTTCCGTGCCTCGCCTCCCAGATATGTCGGGTTCGCCGAGAACCTTGGCGTGGCAAAGGTTTATTTTCGCGGGAAGAATTACTGATGAACCTCCCTATGCGGAAGCGAACGGTGACATTCGCTAGAACAGACCCGTGTGGTGCGACAATCAAAGAGCGAGGTAGCGCGCTGCAGCGGGTACGACGGATCGCGCTGTAGTAGCAGGTGAGTTTTCTCTACCATAAGGTGTATGCCTCGTTGTCGCTAAGGATCGGTTTTTGATTGTCGCGCACTAGACTCGGTGGCAACGCTATGAAGTGGTCCCCATCGGCTGGACAGGAATCGGGGTCTGCTAAGAGAGACTCCTCGCCGATTGGATATCCCCGGCCCGTACCCGGAGCGCTCAACCTATACTAGCACATTCAGCTCAGAAAGTGAATCCCCTTTCTTCCTTCCTCTGTTATTGAAGTGATACGGATTAGTTGTTGCTGCTGCTCTACTGTGGGCATGTGGTCAACGCCTCTTGCGTTGTCCACATGTCCACAGGCCTTCGCTTGCGCAAACACCTCGCTTGGCGTTCGGTAGTTCAGCGCTTGATGCGGGCGCTCGTCATTATAGAAAGAAATCCATGAGCCTATGCCGCGACGTGCCTCGGCAATTGAGCCATACGCCTTGATGAACACCTCCTCGTATTTCAGGCTGCGCCACAGCCTTTCAATGAAGATGTTGTCGAGAAACCGGCCTTTGCCGTCCATGCTGATCCGCACACCGCGACCTTCCAATTCATCGAGAAACGCTGCACTGGTGAACTGCACCCCTTGATCCGTGTTGAACACCTCCGGCTGGCCGAAGCGCTCCATCGCCTCCTGCAGCGCTTCCACACAGAAATCGGTGTCGATACTGATCGACAGTCGCCAAGCCAGAATCCGACGGCTGAACCAATCCATCACCGCCACCAGATAAACGAACCCCTTGGCCATCGGGATATAAGTGATATCCGCGCACCACACCTGATTCGGCTGCTCGATCGCCATTCCTCGCAGCAAGTACGGATAGACCTTGTGTTCCGGGTGCCCGCGACTAGTGTTGGGCTTCTGATAGATTGCCTCGATCCCCATCACTCGCATGAGTCGGCGGATCCGCTTGCGGTTCACCACAAAGCCATCGCGTCGCAGCACGACCACCATCCGGCGCGCGCCATAGAATGGCGTCACCAGATATTGCTCGTCGAGCCGGCGCATCACCGCCAGATCATCGTCGCTCACCGGTGCCGGCTGATAATACAGCGTCGAGCGCGCCACCTTCAGCAACTGGCATTGCCTCACGATCGACAGGTACGGATCCGCCCGGTCGACCAAGGCCTGCCGCTCGGCTCGGCTCATGGCCCTGACCTTTTGCGAAAAAAATCTCGCTCGACTGTCAGCTCGCCGATCTTCTCGTAAAGCTTGGCAACTTGCGTCTCATCCACGGTCCCTGGGCTGCCCATCCCGCCCTGGCCGCGAGTGAACAAGCCCGCCGCCCCCTCGAGCAGCGCCTTCTTCCACGCGTGGATCTGGCTGGCATGAACACCGAAGCGGCTCGACAATTCTGCTACGGTGCCTTCCTCGCGCACCGCAGCTAACGCCACTTTCGCCTTGAATTCCGCCGAATGCTTCTTCCGAACTTGCGCCATCTCGATACCCCCGACCCTGCGGCCATTCTAGGGGCGGGAGTCTCTCTTAGCCACCTGTCCAGTTTTCGGGGACCAGCTCAGTTGCTCCAGCGCGAACGATCTCCTCATCTAGCGCACTTCTTGGCAATCGCTTTGCTGTAAGAGCATCTCCATACAGCGTTA
>DASRAA010000207.1:0-2306 GCA_035638375.1 Binatia bacterium
CTGCACGCAGGACGCTCCGTATTCTTCGTAAGCGTGAAGGATCGTCTCGGTATCGCTGCGAGTGGTATATCGATGCCCGGCCGCTTCCAATCCCGGACGCAGACTCGCATGATTGAAGATCTCGCCGTTGAAAACGATCCAGCACGACTCGTCCTCGTTGGGCATCGGCTGATGCCCGCCGGAGACGTCGATAATGGCGAGGCGGCGGAAGCCTAGCGAGGCGTATGGGTCACGATAATAACCAAAGTCATCCGGCCCGCGATGGCGGATGGATTCCGTCATACGCTCGATGATCGTGCCCGGTTCGCCGGATGGGTTGAGACTTACAAAACCGGTGATTCCACACATCGCTGCAAGCTCCCAAGTCCTACAAACACCCAACTTTAGCACGCGATGGCCGAAATCCAGGCTAATTTGGGTGCGGATGCTATCATGACCATTCTTCCGATGGAGTTGCAGACGATAATCGTGTCGCGGCCAAGTGAAAAGTTCCGGTTTGAGCCAAGTAGAAAGTTCCTCTTGACAGCTATCAGGCTGAAAGGTGGAACGAATCGCGATGAGCCAAGAGGAACGAGACGAACTGCACTGGCTGAAGAAGGCTAAGGAGGGAGCGATCACGCAGCGGGAGGCGGCGGAGAAGATGGGCATTAGTGATCGGTGGGTGCGGAAGCTTTTAAAGCGCATGGCGAAACGAGGTGATGGGATAGTGGTGCACGGACTGCGGGGCCGTCGGTCGAATCGCCAGCTTCCGGCCAAGATCCAAAGGCAAGCGTTGGCAATTCTCAAACAGCCGGAGTGGCACGATTTTGGGCCGACGTTCGCCGCCGAACAACTGGCCAAGCGGCATCAGATCCAGGTAGGCAAAGAGACGCTGCGGAAGTGGATGATCGAGGCTGGGATGTGGCAGAGTAAGCCGCAACGGCTGCTGGAAGTGCATGCCTGGCGCCCGCGGAGGAGCGGATTCGGCGAGTTGGTGCAATGGGACACCTCGGAGCACGACTGGCTGGAAGGGCGCGGGCCGGTGCGGTACTTGGTGCGCATGATCGACGATGCGACGAGTTGGAGTTGGGGACGGTTTGTAGACAGCGATGCCACCCCGCAGAACATGGGTGTGCTGTGGGAATACCTGGAAAAGAATGGCCGGATGGTCGATGTTTACACGGACCGTGATTCCATGTTCACGATCCCGCCACAGCCGGGAGACAGGGAAGAGAAGCAGCGGGAAGCGAACCGGCTGACGCAACTGGGCAGGGCCTTACGGGAACTGGGAATCGGTTCCATCCTGGCGTACTCGCCCCAGGCCAAGGGGCGTATCGAGCGCAGCTTCTTGACGGCGCAGGACCGTTTAGTGAAGCACTTGCGTCTGGCGAAGGTTGCGACTTTGAAAGACGCCAATGCCTTTCTGGAGCAGGAGTATTGGCCGGAGTGGAACGCGCACTTCGCGCGGCCTGTGGCCGACTTCCCCAACCACCATCGACCGTTGACGCCACAACTGGATCTGGCCGCCATTCTGTGTCATGTGGAAGAGCGTGTGATCGGCAATGACTATACGTTTTCCTTCGCCGGCCGCCGCTATCAGATCCTGCGCTCGCAGGTGCAAGCCGGGATGCGCCGCCAGCGGGTGCGCGTCGAACTGCGGCTGGACGGTGAGTTGAAGGTGCGCTATGAGGGCCGCTATCTGGAGATCGCCGAGTGCGGCACGCGGCCAGCCACGGCGGAGCCGAAGGCGAGCAAGGCCGTTCGCAAAGATCACAATGCGGGCGGTCGGAGCAACTGGATGGACGGTTTCTTCGATCGGCCCAGTCCACCGTTATGGCGGTGCATTGGAGATCGGAAGCAAAACTTCAATTAGGAAGACGCGCTTTTTTTATGCCCAAAGCCTCCGCTCTGAGATTTCACCAAAGCAATGGATCCCGACTGAACGGAGCCCCCCCTGGCGCTCCGGAAACAATCACGGGTTCTGCGTCACAGGAGGGCCCCCGCCGATTGCTTCGGAGCCAACCCCGTCGCCTCGGCTTTGGGCAACCCCGCCAGGCGCGACCCCGGCCGGGCTATGCGAACATACCATGGGGGCTGACTGTCAGCCTTCAAAACCGGAACTTTCTACTTGGCCGGGAATAGGAACTTTCTATTTGGCACCGACAGTCTTGTAATGTCGACGCCCAAGCGTTGGGCGGGGGTTTGGGAAACGAGTTTTTACCGAGCATCGGGATTGGCCGGGGCGAAAGGGGCGTTAAAATGCGACGCTAGCTACGGGAGCATTCGTGCCGATGATGATCGTAGCGTCAGAGCGTAACGTTCGGCGA
>DASRAA010000208.1:0-3527 GCA_035638375.1 Binatia bacterium
CACGCCTGTGTTGTCAATATAGTTTTGGATATCTACCGAGTGCCCGGCCGCGCGTAGCAGGCGGACAAACGTGTCACCAAGGATCGCATTGCGCAAATGCCCGATGTGCGCCGCTTTGTTGGGATTGATACTGGTGTGCTCGACCAGGATCTTCCCCTTCACGTCGGCTGCGCCTTCCCCGCGATGATCGGAGACGGCTTGCTCGCCCGCTGCGAGTTCGCGCGCGGCCACGTCGCGCCTTAAACGCACATTGATATACCCTGCGCCCGCAACTTCGGACTTCTCGAAACCTTGCAGCAGGGGGAGTTCGGCGACAATCTCTTCGGCGATCTTGCGGGGAGCCTTACGCAACTGCTTCGCCAGTTCAAACGACAGCGGCATGGCAAACTCGCCCATTTCCACCTTGGGCGGCGCGTCGATAATGACGTTCTGCAACTCAATCTGATATTTCTGGCGCAGGAATTGGCGCATATGCTCGGCCAGCTGTTTTTGTCGATCGAGGTACAAGATGACTCCGCTGGGTCTAGCAGCTTGGTGACAATTTCATTCGGGTATTGCACGGCAGGATAATGACGCGCAACTCACTGAGCAGAAAACCGATTATAACAAACGCCAGCATTAATGCGGGTTTGACGCTGGTCACTGCAAGTACCTATGATGAAAGCTCCCACCACGCGTCGTGTACGCGTGCGTCATATCTGGGGACGGATCCCATGCGCATTGCTTACCTCGATTGCTTTTCCGGTATTAGCGGCGATATGTTCCTCGGCGCTCTGGTCGACGCTGGCGTGCCGTTCGAGCTCTTCGAGGGAACTGTTTCAGCCCTTGAGGTTGGGGTCGCGCTGGAGCGTTCCCGGGTTACGCGCAATGGACTCTCCGCGACCAAGATCGATGTGCTGGTCAATGGGCAAAAAGACCTCCCGCGCGAAGAGTTCCCCTCAGAACAAAGGGAGAAACAAGAGCACAAGGGCCGTCACGAGCATTCGCATGCGCGCTCCTTAGCTTCCATTTTGAAGATCATTGCGGCTGTGCCGATTGGTGACAGTGCCAAGAAAACCTCCTCCGCCATATTCACCGCACTTGCAGAAGCCGAGGCCAAGGTTCACGCCATCGACATCGAACAAGTGCACTTTCACGAAGTCGGCGCCGCCGATGCAATCGTGGACATCGTGTGCGCCGCGGTCGGAGCAGAAGAGCTCAAGGTCGAACAGATACTCGCTTCTCCTTTAAATGTCGGCGGCGGTACCGTGCACTGCGCCCATGGAGTTATGCCTGTGCCAGCGCCGGCAACCCTGGAATTGCTAAGGGGCGTTCCCATCTACTCGGGTGAAGTGCAGAACGAGCTGGTGACGCCGACTGGCGCAGCCATTGCCCGCACTCTGGTATCGCGGTATGTTCCCCGGCCACTTATGACGACCGACAAGGTGGGATACGGAGCAGGCAGTAGGGATTTCGCCGGCCATTCCAACGTGTTGCGTTTAGTAATCGGCGAAAGTAACAATGCTCCGCAGCCTGCGCAAACTTCGCGCCACGAACCACCCACGGAAGCAATCATCATTCTCGAGGCCAATCTCGACGATCTCAATCCGCAAGTCATCGGCTATGTTGCTGACCAACTGCTCTGCGCCGGCGCACTTGATGTCTTCACCACCGCCGCTCAGATGAAGAAAGGCCGTCCCGGAACGTTGCTCACGGCACTGGCTGCACCCGGCCTCGAAGCACGACTCCGCGATATTCTGTTTTCCGAGACCAGCACGCTCGGAGTACGCACCCGGCGCGAAGAGCGATATGTCTTGGCGCGGCGTCACGAAACGGTGCGCACCGCCTGGGGTGACATACGCATCAAGATTGGATCGCTTAATGGTGCTGACTCGAATGCGGCACCCGAGTATGAGGACTGCCGCCGCATCGCCACCGCGCACCGGGTCCCGCTCAAGACCGTGATGGAAGAAGCGCTGCGTTTATATCTGGACAAGAAGAATGGATAACTCTGGCAAGTTCTACATTACGACGCCCATCTATTATGTGAACGCCCGGCCACACATTGGGCACGCCTACACGACGGTGGTGTGCGACACCATTGCGCGCCGCCAGCGCATGATGGGTTACGACACGTGGTTCCTCACCGGCACCGACGAGCACGGGCAAAAGATTGAACGCTCGGCCACAGCCGCCGGTTGCACGCCTAAAGAGTTCGCCGACAAAGTTTCCAGCGAGTTCCGCCAGCTTTGGGATCAGATGAAGCTCAGCTACGATGACTTCATCCGCACCACCGAGCCGCGCCACATCAAAGGCATGCAGGCGCTCTTTAAGCGCCTGCAAGACCGCGGTTACATCTACAAGGGCTCCTATAGCGGCCAGTACTGTGTATATGACGAGCTCTACGTTGACGTCACCGAGCCCGGTGCTCCCTGTCCGGAATGCGGACGACCCACCGAGACGATCAAAGAGGAGAACTATTTCTTCAAGCTCTCGGCGATGGAAGAGCCGCTGCTAAAGCTCTACGCGGAAAATCCCGACTTCGTCCGTCCGGAAACGCGCCGCAACGAAGTGATCTCCTTCGTGCGCGGCGGCCTGCGCGACTTGTCCGTCAGCCGTACAACATTCACCTGGGGAATCCCGGTACCCGGCGACGAAAAGCACGTGATCTACGTCTGGCTTGATGCGCTAGCCAATTACATAACCGCCCTTGGCTTTGGTTCGGACGATCCCAAAGACAAGGCTAAGCTGGACCGTTACTGGCCTGCCGACGTACACATGATTGGCAAGGAGATTGTGCGTTTTCACTGCGTTTACTGGCCGGCATTTCTGCTCGCGGCGGACATTCCGCTCCCGAAGTCGATCGTAGCGCATGGTTGGTTGCTGTTTGAAGAAAGCAAGATGTCCAAGTCTCGCGGCAACATCGTGCGCACTGAAACCATCCTCGATACGCTTGGCGCTGACACTCTACGCTATTTCCTCATGCGCGAAATCGTCTTTGGCAGCGATGGCTCGTTCAGTTTCGACGCGCTTGTACAGCGCTTCAACTCGGATCTTGCCAACGGCTTGGGCAACCTCTCAAGCCGCACGCTGAGCATGATCACCCGTTATTTCGACGGCGAAATTCCCTACCCTTCGCTGGGAGCCCGCACTCCCGCCGACCACGAGATCGCTGAGCTTGCAAACAAAACGATTTCCGAATTTCACGCGCATTTTGAGCAGTTTCAGTTCTCCCGCGCTCTCGAGACTGGGTGGGGTCTCGTTGCTGCCGTCAACAAATACATCGTGGACAACGAACCCTGGGCAGTAGCTGAAAAGGACGATCAGGACTCGCGCGCTCGATTGGCTACAATCCTGCACACCTCGGCTGAAGCTCTGCGCATCGTGACCGCCTTGGTACATCCGGTCATTCCCGAGTCCACGGCACGCATCTGGGAGCAACTCGGCCTGGGCGATATCGTCAAGCTCGATCTCAGAAATCTCGCCTGGGGACAGCTTCCCTTGCACACCAAACTCGGCAAAGTGGAAGCCGTATTCCCACGCGCCGA
>DASRAA010000209.1:0-7529 GCA_035638375.1 Binatia bacterium
TCGAAGCTGGTGAGTTCGGAAGTGACAGGCTGGCCCGCGACCGTGTAGAGAACGAGCAGCTGTGCCCGATACAGATTCTCGTGGCCTTCGGGAGAACCGGCGACGACCTCGCTGCGCAAGACTTGAGCATCGGTCTCTGGCCAGTTGCGCAAGACTCGCACCTGATTCCAGAAGAAGGGCAGGCTGAAGATGAAGAAGATTGCCGCAAAGATAAAGCTGGCTGCGGCGATCATGCCGAGCGTGCCGCGCTTTTCGTTCACGCTGGCGCGCTTAGCGGGAGCGCTCAAGATCTTTCATTTCGCAGCGCACGCGACGGAAGCGGCTAAGAAGATAGCTTAAATAAGCGAGCGGGATGATCCAGGTTACGGCGTAGGCGGCTTTCAAGGCGACCTGTCCGGTCATTGCACACCTCCGGCGATCGCCCGTTGCGCATGCGCGGCTTCGACCTCGTTTTCCAATTTTTGCAGGCGGTAACGGGTGACGATGAACACGATTCCCACACACGTAAACGCCAGCAGGTTCCACAGGAAGGCGTGCCACATTACGGGATCAAGCCCCGAACCCTGGCCTCCGGCAATCACCGGTTGCGGATGCTGTGTGCGGAACCAGCGAATCGACATGTACACGATGGGGACGTCCACGAAACCGAATATCGCCAGCGCTGCCGCCAGGGTCTGAGTTTGGCTCCCCACAGCGAAACGACGAAGGATCAGATAGCTGACATAAATCAGCCACAAGACAAGAGTCGAGGTGAGTCGCGCCTCCCAAGTCCACCAGATGCCCCACACTGGCTTTGCCCAGATGGGCCCGGTGATCAGCACGATGGTACAAAACACCACGCCAACTTCGGCACTCGCCGCCGCCAGTGCATCGGCATTGAGGCTGCGCTTCCAAAGGTAAGCAATAGAGGCGAGGAAATTCACGAAGAAACAGACGCCCGCCACCCAGGCGGTGGGTGCGTGATAGTAGAAGATACGCTGCACATCGCCCATGGTTTGCTCAGTGGGAGCGACAAACAGGGCCTGGTAGGTGCTAAAGCCCAACAGGGCAAGCGTGAAGATGATGAAGCCGATACTCAAGTATTTCATTCCGCGTTGAGAACACTTTCGAAGAGAAGAAGACAAACCAGCGTGAATACCACATCGTAAACCAGCAGCATCTTCAGCCAGAAATCAGGCGTGCCATCGCCAGTGAGGACTATTGTGGTTGTGTCCACCATGGCCAATAGAGCTGGAATCGAAATGGGGAAGAGAATCAGGGGCAGCATAATTTCCCGGTTACGGGTACGAATCGACAACGCTGCGAAAAATGTTCCGTTCACGACCAGCGCCCAGGTTCCCAAAAGCGCCACCACGACCAACTGCCACAAGGGACCTTCCGAGCGGAGTTGATAAAAGACCACAAACAACGGCGCCATGAGGAGCTCGAGGATTGTGACGAACAGAAAATTCCCTACCGCTTTAGCCAGAAAAAGAGCATTCGGCGGCGCGGGCGATACGCGATACGCATCCAGTACCTGGTTGCGCAGCTCTCGCGCCCAGGTCTGGTTGAGCGCCACCACCGCCGCAAAAAGGAACGCCACCCAAATCAGTCCGCCTGCGATGCGTCGCGATTCTTCCGCGTTGGGGTCGAAGGCGAAGCTGAAAATCACCACAACCAACAACGAAAAGAACAGCATGGAGTTGATGGCGTCTTTCGAGCGCCACTCCAGACGAATATCCTTCAGCAGCGTCGATCTAGTTACCGAAATAGAGCTCACTAGCATAATCAACGATAAGGGCTACCACGGAGGCACTGGGGACACGGAGAAAGCAAAATCTTTCTCATATCCTTTCAAGCTCCGACGAGAGAGTCGAAGATTGCGGAGACGGCCTCTGCCTAGAGCGAGAAACAATCTTACCTTCAGACATCTGCACGAACTCGTCGGCAACCGGCTCCATCAGCGCTGTCTGGTGAGTGACCACTAAGATTGTCTTGCCTCGGTCGCGCACCTGGCCTAATACGGTTGCCATTTCGCGAGCGGAGTGCGCATCGACATTGGAAAACGGCTCGTCGAGCAGAATCAGCTTGGGATCGTGCAGCACGGCTCGCGCCAGCGAAAGGCGCTGTCGCATGCCCTGTGAGTACTGCCCGACGCGGCGATGCAGTTCGGGATCAAGTCCGACCTGCCGCATTGCCGCCCGGCAGACGGAGTCGTCGGCGATGCCGTACAGTCCTGCGAAGTACCGCAGGTTCTCCATGCCGCTCAGCTCGTCATAGAGCAGCGGAGCATGTCCCATGTAACCTAGGCTGTGAGCGACATTGCGGATGTTGCACGCGCCCAGAAGAGTCACCGAACCTTGGCTCGGCTGGGTGAGTCCTGCAACGACCCGCAGCAAAGTGCTCTTGCCGGCGCCATTATCACCTACAACGACGTACAACTGCCCAGCCACGAAGCTCTGCGAGATGCCGCGCAATGCGGCAAATCGTCCGAAGAATTTCACCAGGTTGTCGAGTTTGATGACGGGCTCACAGGAGGTTTCGTCGGTTCCCGTCATATTCTTGGCTTCGGGGTGGCTGGTTGGAGGCAAGCTACTGCCCGCTACCTCCGGTTTGCGAACTGTTCTGCGCAGTTTTCTGCCGAGTCTCTGTCGCAGGTGTAGCTGTCGGCTGTTTTGGTGCGTATTTCGATGCGCACTTCGCCTGAAGATTGCTGGCATGGAAGACGCCGTCACGCCCATACTTGCCTTCCGCCAAGGCCTGAGCATTGTCCTTAAAAGTGTCGGGAGGGGCCTCGGTTCCGCTATAGACCACCGGAACGATTCGGCCCTCCTCTTCCAACTGGAATTCGAGATGTGTACCTTGGCGCTTGATTGATCCCGGAGCCACGTTGCCGGCGACCCGCAGGCGCTTGCTGTAGGCGCTGTCACCCATGCCGTTCAGCTCTTTGATCGTGACGTAATAGCTTTTGCTGTCTTGCACTCCGGTGTAGGCCAGGTAGCCAAGCGACAAGACAATGACAGCGATCACGGCGCCGAAACGCAGATATTTGCGCGACTGGGTTGACATACTGCGGTCCATCCTCGGATAGCTCAGGATACTGCGTTTAGGCAAAGCCTGCCATGCGATTTGTTACCGCAATGGTGATTCAGTGTTGCCGGCTGACGCCGGCCAAGGCGTTTATATAAAGAAAGGCCGGCTACACCAATAACAGAATCGGTGGTGGATCAAAGCGTAGGGCCACTCGGATCTTAGGCGACTGACTCGGCGTGAATCTCCGACATCGCCTGGAACCAGTCCTGTTCCGGCGATCCACCGACTCCGCCACGACGCAGGTAGAGCTCGTAGGCACGGATGCGAACCCGCTCTTCCATACGAGCTTGGCTGGCCGGCGCACGACCGTTGATCGGCGAACTTGGCAGCTCGTTGGTGGCCACGGACGGCTCGACCGCAGTCGATTTGGCGCTCTGTGCCGCCTTAGTCGTTTTCGTCACTTTCGTGCTACCCTCGGCAGGGCCGGTAGTCTTGGGCACGCGCTTCTTGGGGGCATCTCCGTCGGTGGTTTTGGGTGTCCTAGGCATCGTTCTGGGTTACTCCTGTATGAATATTTGCAACATCGGGCCATCCTGAGGATCACCTTGGTTGCTTGCTTCCATCATATCGAATAATCGCCACTTTCTGGGACCTGCGGTGTCGGATTCATCAACAAGTGGAGCTCACGGACGGAAACCAACGATTTGTCTCGCTGGCTACGCATGTTGCTCACAAATCGTGACTTGTGAAGTCAGAAGCTGAGGTAAGCTGGCTTGGCCACCTCCCAGCCGCGGGAACTGTAAAAGACCAATACACGTAATTATGGAAGGAGCGGGTTAGGGGCAGGGAATGGGTTTGTTCGAAATCATTCGCCAAACGATGCGCACACTTTGGGCGCACAAGCTCCGCTCGTTTCTCACCATGTTCGGGATCGCCTGGGGCGTGGGGTCGCTGCTGCTGCTGGTTGGGCTGGGAGAGGGTTTCCGTTCTGGTAACCGCAAAGAACTGAACTCGATGGGCGAGGACATCATGTTCATGTTCCCAGGGCGTGCCCCTGCGGTGGCAGGCAACATGAGCTCCGGTCATGCTTACAAGCTCACCTATAAGGATTACCTCGATATACAGCGAGAGGCGCCGCACATTCGGGCGGTGGCTCCGGTGCTTATGCGCAATGACATTCGCGAAGTCAGCGAATTTGGCAACAGCAACGGCCAAGTGGTGGGGATTCCTCCTCACTTCAACACGATTCGGTATCTTCCCTTGGCTGCCGGACGATGGCTGAACGATGCCGACGATACGCAGAAGCGTTTCGTCTGCGTAATCGGCGATGAAATGCTGAAGAATCTATTTCCGGGCGGGAGGACGGCTGTGGGCAATGCGATCCTACTCAACGCAGTCCGGTTCGAAGTCGTTGGTGTCGTGCAACGCGTAGGGCATGGCGACGATAATTCCACCAACAACCGCGTCTTCCTGACCTACAGCATGATGCACCAGTACTTTCCGTTGAAAGGCGATATGGAAGAAACCGCAATCTCTTTTCTGAACTACCGTCCGCGGATCCGTGAAGAACATACCCAGGCAAGAGAAGAAGCGCGAAAGATCGTTGCCCGGAACCACGGGTTCGACTGGCACAACAACGATGCCTTTGAGGACTGGGATACGGTTAAGAACGCGGAGATGGTGGGGAAGATTTTTGATGTAATGGATATTTTTCTCGGGGGAGTGGGAATCGTAACACTGGTGCTGGGGGCGATCGGTATCATCAACATCATGCTAGTTGCGGTAAGTGAGCGCACCAGGGAAATCGGCTTGCGGAAGGCGCTGGGAGCGACGAATCGCAGCATCATGGCGCAATTCTTTGTGGAAGGCGCGTTTCTGACCCTGCTAAGCGGTGCGATAGGGATGGGCGGAGCGGCGCTCATTATGGGTTCGCTCAGCGGAATGGCGGGAGCCGCCCCGGGATTCGATCCACCAACGATGTCGTATATGTCGGCTACAGTAGCAATCGGAACGCTGGCACTGGCAGGAATTGTCGCCGGGCTTTATCCGGCACGGAAGGCGGCCATGCTGCAGCCGGTGGAAGCGCTCAGGCAGGAGTAAGTTATGTTCCGAGATTTACTAGGCCAGGCCTATGAGGCGATGCAATACAACCGTCGTCGCACGATGCTCACCATGCTGGGGATGGCTTGGGGCATCGCAACGGTTGTGCTTCTGCTTGCTTATGGTAACGGCTTCGGACGAGCCATCGAGACGATTTTTGCGCAGTGGGGCACGCGCATCATCGGCATCTTTCCCGGTCGTACCTCGCAGCAGGCCGGCGGCCAAAAGGCAGGCACACAAATCAAGTTCACGATTGACGATGTCGACCGGATCGTGAATGCCGCACCAATGGTGAGGCGCATTACGCCAGCTGCTTACAAACAGTGCAATGTCCAGTATGACGTGCGCGCATACACTTTCGGCGTTGAGGGCTTTTATCCGTCGATGTTCAAGATCCAGGCCATGCGCCTGGCCGAAGGACAGTTTTTCGGGGAAGAAGACGAAGAAGCGAAAGCTCGCGTGGCAGTGATTGGTTCGGAAGCCAAGACCAAGCTGTTTTCCGGGACCGAGGCGATTGGTCAGTACATTCGCGTGGACGGCATCAGCTTCAAAGTCATTGGCGTGCTTGAGCCGCGAATGCAAGAGGGGGACGACGGCGTGAATCGGGTGGTAGAGATTCCGTTCTCCACCATGGGCGACCTGAAGAACACCCATTATCTCGACGGTATCTGGGTGGCTTACGAAGGCGATCAGTACGAACAGGTGGAGCGGCAGGTGCGTGGAGTGCTGGCGGAGCAGTACAACTTCAAACCTGATGATAAGCGCGCAGTGTTCGTCTTCAACATGATGAAGCAGTTGCACCAGTTCCAGGTGATTACCATGGGACTGAAGATTCTGTTGGGCTTCATCGGCACACTGACGTTGGGCATTGGCGGCGTAGGGCTGATGAACATCATGCTGGTAGCCGTGACTCAGCGCACACGCGAGATCGGCGTTGAAAAAGCGCTGGGCGGACGGCGCCGCGACATTCTGTTTCAGTTCCTAGCCGAAGCGCTAACCATCACGTTCTTCGGCGGTGTCGCGGGGATTATCCTGGCATACGCGGTTTCGATTCTGGCTGGACGTATCACCTTCTACAGCGCCATGGCCAAGAACGCCGAGGCTGCCGACATTCGCCTGATCATCGACCCCACGATTGTGTTCGTTGCGACCATCATTTTGGGCTTGGTTGGGCTGATCAGCGGGATGCTGCCGGCCATCAAAGCCTCGAGATTGGATCCGATTGAGGCGCTAAGGTACGAATAGCGCAGCTCAGCTAGAATCATCGCGTGGAATCGGAACGCCTCTCACGCGTGTTGCAGCAGTTGCGTCTCTACGATCATCCCCTGCTTGCGTTTGACGCGCGTGCGAAGGGTGACGGGGTTGAAGTCATCATCCGTCCCAAGTTCACCGAGCCCAGGGTTCACACATACTACTTCGAACTGCATCCACGCGATCTCGATGATCCGCAGTTCGAGTGGGCCTTTCAGCGGCAACTCTTCGATTGCCTACACGACTATCTGATCGAGATGTTCCTACGGACTCCGCAGCACCGGCACGAACACCAGCAGATGGAGCGCGAGGGCCAGCTTTGACACTCCACCACCCCAACGAGCGCAGGAACATCAAGCAAGCGGGCGATGCGTCAACGCGCAGCCAATCCGGCGACAGTAGGGCTTGTTGGGTACCCCGCCTTCACGATTTGATCGTTGCGGAGATTCGTCGAAGCGGACCCATGCCGTTTTCCCGCTACATGGAACTCTGTCTCTATCACCCAGAGCTCGGCTACTACTCGCAGGCTCGAGAACAGTTCGGAAGGGCAGGCGATTTCTACACTTCCAGTGATGTGCATGCCGTCTTTGGGCGGCTGCTGACGCGGCAATTCGAGGAGATGTGGCGCGAGCTGGGATCTCCGAACACGATCGATTTGATCGAACTTGGTCCCGGCCGCGGCTTGTTTGCCAGCGATGTGCTCGACTGGTGCAAGAGCAAGTTTCCCGAATTTGCGGGAGCGCTGCGTTATGTCTTAGTCGAACAATCAGCCACGTTTCGCGCGCGCATGGAGCAGCGGCTGGGCGGGCACCTGTCGGCGAGGAGAACATGCATCGTATCCAATTTTGAAGAAGCTGCGGAGACCGCGCCCAGGAACCTGATTGTATTCGCCAATGAGTTCTTTGACGCATTGCCGGTGGAAATCCTCGATCCTGGCGGAGCAGTGAGGGTGTGCGAGGCGGACGGCAGATTATTCGAGCACTTTGCGCCACCCTCGAGCGCCGAACTTGATTTCCTGGATCGCTACAGCGTGCACCCTCGTCAGGGCCAGCGGATTGAGGCATCACTCGGGGCGATGGAGTGGACGACCCGAATAGCCAGGGCGTTCGAGCAGAGGCGTGGATTCGCGGTGTTCATTGACTACGGGTACACGCGAGAACAGCAAC
>DASRAA010000210.1:0-4161 GCA_035638375.1 Binatia bacterium
TGTGCGGGCGGGAACGAAAAGCAGGAGACCCATCGCCACAGCCAGAAACAGAAAGCCGAGCCAAGGCTTGAGTTTGACCTTGTTCATATCGGGTAATTTGTCTCAGTGTACAAAGGTTGAGCAATGAGTGAAGATGAAACAACGTTGGCGGATCTGAGCGCGGCGCGCAAGCGGTTCCTGTCTCTCGTGGAGGACATACGACCTGATCTGCATCGTTATTGCGCGCGCATGGTGGGCTCGGTCATGGATGGCGAAGACATCGTTCAGGACGCTCTAGCCCGTGCGTACTACGAACTCTCTGCACTCAAGCAACTCCCTGCCCTTCGAGCCTGGCTTTTTCGGATCGCCCATAACCGCGCGCTGGACTACCTCCGTCGGTATGACCACCGCATGCGTGAGCCGCTCGATGCCGCACTCGATGTCGCCGCCGACACGGCCTTGAACCCCGAGGATAATCTAATTCGCGATGAGGAACTTCATGCGACGCTTTCGCGATTCCTGGAACTCCCGCCCGCCCAAAGAAGTTGTGTGATCCTAAAGGATGTGCTGGGATACTCGCTCGATGAGGTTTCGGACATGTTGGACCTTACCGTGCCCGCTGTGAAAGCGGCTTTGCACCGGGGACGCAGCCGCCTGCGTGAGCATTCAGCGGAGACGACAACGCGTATGCGCTCGCCGCGGACGATCTCGCCGACACTCGCGCGCTACGCAGATTTATTCAACGCTCGCGACTGGGACGCTGTGCGAGCGGTGTTGGTCGACGAGGTCAAGCTCGACCTCGTATCGCGCGAGCGGCGGTATGGTCGCCGCGATTTCGAGGTGTACTTCACCAACTACGGCCGATGGAGCGGCTGGCACATGATCCCCGGCTGGGTTGATGGCCGCGAAGCACTAATCGTTGTGTGTGAACCACCGGCGGCTCCACGTCGATACTTCGTCCAAGTGACCTGTGTGGGTGACCGAATCGCGGAGATTCGTGATTTCATTCACGTGCCCTACATCTCGGAAGACGCGACCGTGGAAACAGAGAACCCTGGTATTTGTACGAATACATCCACGAACGTCATTGCCCGTCTCACAGAATGAAACTGCGGAGCCGCGGCGCCATCTCATTCAGCGTGTCGTGATCTCACATTGCCCGACGAGACACCGAGTCTTGGGCCGTCTCGGTCCATCGTGCGGAGAACTCCTCAAGTTCCTTTCGCATAACGCTAGTCCTCCGAGCATCTGGCGCTTTGCGTACGCCGTCTTGATCGCATAACACTTCGACTACTTCGAAGTGGCCTTGATCGCCTTTCTGTCATCGACAGGGATTACGACAACTGTGAAGGGCGTTCCGGCATCGTCACTCACAGTAGGCAGCGGGCTCGCAAACTCGTTGTCGCCAAGTGTTGAGTTTTTGTAGTACGGCGAGAAGACCATCATGTGCGGATGCCAATGGCCAGCACCAGGTCCGAGGTTCTGGTCTGCAGACCACATGTAGGCGTACGACACTCTATCTCTGGCGGGCAACTCCCCCCTGGCGTACGCAGCCTCGACGCCGGCGGCGATTTGATCCGGTGTCTTGCCTTGCATCGCGAGATTGCTACGCAACTCGTAGTACGGCATGACCGTCTGCGCAGCGATGGAATCGAAGCAGATCGGTGCTCGGAGATCAGCGTCATACACGAGGTCTCGCAGCGGAGCAGGCGTGTACGTGGGCGCCACCCATCCGCGCATAACCATGCACACAAATTCGTTGCTACCTTGGTGCAGGGTCTGATAACCCGCTTTCGTCAACACCTTTATTGTCGCCTTATTCGAGACGTTTGGCGGAGCCGCGCTTTTCGCCAATGCCACCTCTTCGTCTTGCGACATCATGTATCGGTCAAGGGGCGGGTATGTCTTGCTCTGAGCCAGGGCGATCGGCGCATTAATGGCAGTCGCCATCGTGAACATCCAGTAGATCAGTCGCATCGTCTTGGTCATTTCGTCCTCCTGCTTGTCTGTTAGCTGTTCGATGTTCTTAAGACGGTTGAGGCCTCTTGAAGGATGCGGTGAGGTCGACCGCATTCATGGCGCATCCTTTGCCTGCCTTGGATCGTCCTTAGAGAAGGGAAAGATGCAGGTAAGCGGGGCCAAGGGCTCATTGCTTAGTTGGCGAGGAGGGCTGTCGGTTTGAGCGAAGATTGCTAACGATTCGATCCGGGCAAATGACTGTTCTCCCACGAGTCCTGGCCAGAACATATGCTCCCAGGTTTCGCTCGCGGATGCTGCTGGCCAAGTCCGGACGCGCGTTCGTGATTTCCTGAGCACGAGGAATCGTTACGGCAGAGCCGAAACGAAATGGAATAATGTTTTAGGGCGGGCCCTGCCGGAATGACTTTCTACCATGCGGCGGGTGACACACCGGTTTCGGCGAAAAAGCTATCAGTACAGTTCCTGACGGACTTTTGTCGCTGCTGGAATTGTCGCCTACTTGCTGTCCCTCTCCGAAAAGCGGAGCCCATTCGAAGGCGGTACGCGAATGTTGTTTGCTAAACGCACCGGACCTCTTTTGGCATGGTGCCCTATGAACTGATTTCGAAAAGGATTGAGCTAACGTGTCGCCCGAACTGCTTGCCGTCCTTATCGTTGCTCCCACTATTGTTGTGGTTTGCGCGTTGTTCTGGGTCCTGTGGAAGGGGCGTTCGTCCGCTTGGCAGTCTTGGGTCGCGATCGTCGGTTTTTTCGTTCTTGCTGCCTGGGCGCTGACCGTTTCCCTCCTCGCTCTCCGTGGGTTCTTTCTTCCACCCGATGAAAAGAGCCCGCCACCGATCGGGATACATCTGTTAATAGTTCTTGCTGGACTCGGTATTCTTCTCGCGTCGTCAGCGACCTTGCGTAGTCTTCTCACGAATCAGAAACATCTGATCTGGCTCAACGTGTGGCGATTAGTGGGGCTTGTGTTCTTAGGGTTGATGGCCACTGGTCAGATGCCAGCATTGTGGGCCCTGCCTGCAGGCATCGGAGACGTCATTGTGGGTGTGACGGCACCTTGGGTCGCGAACCAATTGGATAAACCGGGAGGGAAGCGAATAGCGATCATCTTCAATCTTTTTGGGCTTGCTGATCTCGTAGTCGCCGTTGGACTTGGGATTATGACCAGTCCCGGGCCATTACGAGTCTTCCATACGACTCCGACGTCGGAGTTCGCTACACACTTTCCGCTCGCCCTAGTGCCGGGCTTCCTAGTACCGCTTGCGTTCGCACTTCACATCGTGTCTTTATGGCAACTGCTCGGCAAACCGTGGACGCAGCAACCCAATATCGGGATGTAGAGTTACTCAAAGCCGGTCGAATGAAGCCTCTGGAGAACGATATGGACAATGTGGTCGGTAAATGGGCGCTGGTGACCGGAGCATCGAGTGGGTTCGGCGTTGAGTTTGCGACGCTCCTGGCGGAACAGAAGGCGAATCTCGTGCTGGCGGCTCGTCGTACCGAACCGATGGAGAGATTGGCCGAACAACTTCGGCGGAAGCATCCCGTGAGCGTGGTGGTCGAAGGAATAGACCTGTCGATGCCCGGAGCCGCCGCTGAATTGAAGGCCCGCCTTGACCGCCGCGGAATCGTCGTGGACGTACTGGTGAACAATGCTGGTCTTGGGCTGTATGGCAGTTTTGTCGATCAGCCACTCCAGAAAATCGTAGACATGCTGCAGCTCAATATGATCACGTTGACTGAATTAACATACACCTTCGGGAAAGACATGGTGGAAAGGCGGTCAGGTCACATCCTTCTGTTGGCGAGTCTTCTCGGATACCAGGCCACACCTGGGTATGCAGCCTACGCTGCGAGCAAGGCGTACGTGCTTACGTTTGGCGAGGCGTTGCATGCGGAACTCAAATCTTCCGACGTTGGGGTAACGGTTTTGTCTCCCGGCCCAACCTCGACTTCGTTCGGAGACGTCGCCGGCCAGAGAGACACCCCTGTTATCCGTATGCTCATGATGAAGCCACTCCCGGTCGCCCGAATTGGTCTTCGCGCGATGTTTGACCACAAGATGAGCGTCGTCGCTGGGCTCCTCAATAAGCTTATTGTTTTTACTTTCCGCTTCGCTCCTCGAAGAGTGCAGGGCCAGGTGATGCAAAAAGCGATATCGGGATAGCAGATCTCTGCCGAACGCCAACTAGTCCAGAGGTG
>DASRAA010000211.1:0-130854 GCA_035638375.1 Binatia bacterium
CAGCGTGGCCTTGTGCTTGCGCAGCACCGCCACTGCGATTGGCAGAAAGTACATCACAACGATGAGTGCCAGCCCGTCATCGGGGCTGCGCTCGACGAAATGGCTGAACAGGGACCAGCAGAACGCGGCGGCGAGCACGAAAGCGGTGGCTTCAGCAACTGACCAAGCAATGATTCGCAACACGATGGAAACATCCTTGGGGGCCCGCTCTAGAAAGACTAAAGATCGGCCCCAACACTTACTGCTATGAGGCTTGCCTTCGGCAAGCCAACTCCCAGGTTTGAGAGCCGCTACTGCCCACTATCACTCGAGATAGGGCAAATGAATTGCCAGTACGTGCAGTGCAGGTTCAGCCCTATTTTGTGTGGATTCCGTGTACAGTGCGTTGCCGAGACGGCTGGTTTAATGCAACAGTTTGCACTCAACCAACAGGCACAAAGTTGTGGAAGGTCGGCATGCCGCCACATGACCCACTGTCACTGCCAGCACGATGTACGCCAAGTTGGATAGTAATACTACTATCCATATCAGCCCAGCACTCACCGTGTTAACCGTTGGGCAGCGACGATGTGCCAGCCGAGGCAAAGATCGAAGCGACTCACGACAACCATAAGGCGCTTGAGGCGGGGTGGCAGGGACTCGACATCGCGGAGATTGTGGCGCTAGATCAGATCGTGCGTGCCCACGAGTTGGTCGAGTATCCCGCGAAACCGGGGCGCGTGATGGTGTCGATTAGATAGCCGTCATCTGCGCACGCTTTCGCAAATTTTATGAAGCTGCATTTTAATCGTCGCGATCAGTTGGGAGCCTCTCTGCATGGGGTTCATCATTGTCACCGCTTGTTCTTCTTCTTGGTTCCTTGGTCCTCGCTGGATTTTGTTGAAAGTGCTCGCGTCAGCCGGAGGGCGGTGCCTTTGTGGATTGCTACGTGCTCAGTTTTATCACTCTTTATCAGATACTGGGGTGCTTCCCATGAAGCGTGATGCACGTAGCCCTTGAACCTTGTGTCCGAGGTGATCTTTTTGATGACGACTCCGCTCACTCGGCCAGCCTCGGAATTCCATCGCACGCGATCCCCGATCTTGAATGTTTTCCTCGTCGCTGTCATCCTATCTCCCAAAAGCTCAGCCCATCTCAAAATCCTGCTGAGTCGCCTTAACACCAAACAAACACCCGCCTCTTCTCCTGCGAATGGTTTTTGTCGGCATGGCCGGGTTGACTAGCCTGCTCAGCTTGGCTTGTTCGCGGGGGCTTAATGGACCGCTTACACCACCAACCGAGTTCCGCTCGGACTTGTCAGTAGCACTAGGTAAACCCCAGATTGCAACTGTCTCACAAGTAGAGATCACGGGTAAGAATGACAGGTTTCATGTTAATTCGGAGACTCATCAAAGCGGTCTGACTTAACTGGCGTCGTTTTTAAAGCGGTCGAGCGCCATTTGACTATATTGGCCGACCTCGATGAGGTACCCGTCGGGATCGCGCATGTAGCAACGCCATTCCCAGCCGTGATTGTCTTGCGGCTCGGTAAGAAAGAAGGCACCTTTGGCGCCCCATTGTTGGTAGCAGGTCCAAATGTCTGCGACACGCAAATTGAGGAAGCTATTGACTCTATTGAGATCCGACGGTGTTTCGAGATAGACCTCTGGCTTGTCGGGAGTCGGGCCACCCCCGGAATTGAGAATGACCCAGGTATTCGCCAGCTTGATGTAGCAGGGATTTTCCGCCCTGATCACTTTCCCGCCAAGAATGCGGACATAGAAGTCCTTCGATTTTTCCTGATCCCTCACAGTGAAGAAGTGCGTGGCGAAGAAGCCTTCGTGTGCGATCGGTGCATCGGGTAAATTCATGCGGTGCCTCTCGTTGTCGATTCATTAGGATGCTGCCAGAATCGTCGCGTCCAAAGCAAGCCGCTCTCAGCAGGCTATCCACTTCGAGCCGATAGCGAAACGGAGAAGACGATCGCCATTGGCAAGGCGATAGTTAGTTGCGGTTCCCACCGTAGAGCACGTTATCCCGTAGAGTCAGTGTAGGTCCCCCAGTTGTGCCCGTTTAA
This sequence comes from Binatia bacterium, assembly GCA_035638375.1. Lineage (GTDB taxonomy): Bacteria > Acidobacteriota > Terriglobia > Terriglobales > Acidobacteriaceae > DASRAA01. Next base: position 2,057 of record DASRAA010000211.1, read on the forward strand.
GTAGCAGTCGCCTACCGGAATCCACCTTTGCGGTAGGGTGGGTGAAAGGCGGTCAGGCGATCTTATCGCTTCACTTTGTTCTTCATCAAATTCAAATGCCGCTGGGCGTGTCCGGCGATGATGTAGGCCAAGGCACGGACTGACACCGAGTTGCCGTTCGCCAGGCCAGTACGCACTTCCGCCTCGGGAGAAATTGAGCCGACCAGTGCGATTGTTGCGCCACGGATGTTCTTCAATTCGACCATCAGATCTTGGCGCACTCGGCTGTTAAAATCGCCGGCTGCGACGTAGTCATCCTGCTCGAAGCCTTGCAGTTCTTTCTGATCGCCTCGAGCAAAGCGGAGCATGCGGTATGACAAGACGCGCTCGGCGTCGCAGAGGTGCCCGAGCACTTGCTTGATGCTCCACTTGCCCTCACCCATCGGCGTGCTGGCAGTGTCTTCGGGAACTCCCTGCAAGAAGGCCGCCAGCTCGTCCCACTGCTTCAGCAGGAATTCCTCGATGGGACCGTCAGGGACGTGGGCGACATAATCGGCATAGAAGTCAGCATATTCGGTGCGTTCTGGGCGATTCATCATGGCAGCTAACTCCACCGGTGATTTACCAGATAATTAAATGACGTGCGGCAGTTCGTATTACCTCCTACTCCAGCCCAAACTCCTTCCACCGCTGCATCACCCGGCGCTTCGTTTCGGCGTCCATCGTAATCTCGTCCGGCCAAGGGCGGGTGAATCCCTCGCTGGGCCACTTGCGTGTAGCGTCCACACCCATTTTGGAGCCGTAATCTGGAAGTCGTGAAGCGTGATCGAGTGAGTCCACCGGGCCCAGTGTGAACTGGATGTCACGCTCGGGATCGATGTTATTGAGTACCTTCAGCGTGACCTCGCCGATGTCCTGCACGTTCACGTCCTCGTCCACCACCAGAATGCACTTCGTGGACATCGCTTGCCCCAACGACCAGATGCCGTTCATCACCTTACGCGCCTGCCCGGGGTACGACTTCTTGATCGAGACGATCATCAGGTTGTGAAACACGCCCTCAACCGGAAGGTTCACGTCCACAATTTCGGCTAGGGTCAGGCGCATGAGTGGCAAGAAGATGCGCTCGGCGGCTTTGCCCATCCAGGCATCTTCCATGGGCGGCTTACCCACAATCGTGGTCGAGTAAATCGCATCCTTGCGGTGCGTCACGCAGGTAACGTGGAAGACCGGGTAGAGGTCCTCTATTGTGTAGAAGCCGGTGTGATCGCCGAAGGGACCTTCCATTCTTAGTTCGTCGAGTTCGACATATCCTTCGAGGACGATCTCTGAAGTTGCTGGAACCTCGAGGTCCACAGTTTCGCACTTCACCAACTCGACCGGTTTCTGCCGCAGAAAGCCGGCGATAATGAACTCTTCCACGTCGGGGGGCGCAGGCACGATTGACGAGAACATCATTGCCGGATCGGTACCGATGGCCACTGCCACCTCCATGCGACCGGAGACCAGCTTACCTTCGGCAACACGAGAGCCGCCGCTGGAATGTGCCATTATGTCGAGCGCGGCGGTGAGAGGATGCTCGGCGCCTTCTGCTGCTTTGTTCCGCATCTGCTGGCGATAGTGCTCGGCGCCGTGCTTCTGGCGCTGCCAGTGCATGCCAGTCGTGCGCTCGTCAAAGACATGCAGCCGATAGGTGCCGACGTTTCGTTTGCCCGACTTCGGATCAAGCGTGATCACTGACGGCAGGGTAATGAAGCGGCCGCCATCTTTAGGCCAACACTTAAGGATGGGGAAATCAAGAAGCGAGAAGTTGCCCTTTTTGATGACTTCCTTGCAGGGGCCAGTTGAGACTTCCTTTGGGAAGAACTTGCCCAGCTCGGCCAGCATTGGCAGCATCTTGATCTTGTCCAGCAGCCCCTGCGGTGACTTTATTTCCATAAACATCTTGATGCGCGCAGCGATTTCGTCGAGCGAGTCGACTTCGAGCGCCAGTTTCATGCGCCGCTCAGACCCAAATTGATTGATGAGCACGTTTGCGCCGGGATAGCCTTTGACATTCTCGAAGAGCAGCGCCGGTCCACCCGGACCGTAGTCGCCCCGTGCGCCCCACTTGGAAACGCGGTCGGTGATCTCGGTAATTTCCAGGATCGGGTCAGCTTCGGCCCTGATCCGCTTCAGCTCTCCCGCTTTGTCGAGCGCGGAGATCCATTCCCTCAGGTCGCTATAGGCCAATGGCTATCCTCGTTGGGACAACGGCTTTGGTAGCAAACACACGATTATAGAGGGGTTCATCGGGCGGGAATGAGTCGGCCGAAGTCGCAACGGATTCGCGCGGAAAAACCTGACGCGATACAACGACTTGCGACTCTAACGCCTCTTCTTCGCTGCTTTTGTTGCCTTCTTGGTTAAAGGTTTTTTCCCAGCAGGCTTTTTCGGAGCGACCTTCTTCGCCTCCGGTTTGGCCTTCACTGGAGGCGTCTTCTTCCCAGGCTTCTCGGTTTTTTTTGCAGCCTTCACCGCCTCTGCCTTCTTCCGTTCAGCCTTCGCCGGTCCTGAAGTACTAGCTTCTACTGCGGGTGGCTGTACAGCCGGAATTGCAGGAGCGGCAGAGACGGCGGCCTTCGGCTTTCTACCCCTCTTCGCCGGTCCTGCTTCCGATGCCGTTGCCGCTGCTTGCGCAGGCTCCGCGGCGGCAGCCTTACCACGCCCCCGCCTGGGCGCAGGGGGCGGTGGAGGCGGTGGCGGCTCGTACGGCTTCAGGAAATTAACAATCTCATTGTGCGAACGAAGCTTGCCGTCAAGGAGCAGCAGGAACGCCTCGTCCAAAATCTTCGGGTACTCGGGAAGTTGCGCGCCGATCCGCATCTCCGCCATCTCGGCAAAGGGAAGCCTATCGCGCACCTGTCGCCACTTGGTGAGGAAATTCTTGATCTTCTGGTCGACCGCTGAATGTCGCGTCGTCAGACTCAGGAACAGGATTCTTTCCGGCGGTGTCGCACTCAGCAGTTTCCAAGCCCCGGAATTCGTCGTGGCTTCCTTGCTGTTGAGTTTCTTCGCGAGTTCCTGCGCATTGTGTTCCAAGTGCTTCCACTTGTTCACGAAATCTCGCCGCGGAATCATCCGCTGAATCTCAGAAATATCTTTGTCGCCCATCTTGCGGGTCAGGAAGTACATCGCCATGGGGCCGGTTTCGACCGAATATCCAAGATCATTGAGCGTCTGGCGCAGCTTGATTGCCTGTCCCAAATCGCTGGCTTCGGCCTTGGCCACGCTCAGGTGCGGATGCAACACCTTGAGCCAGCCTTCTCTTTCGAGCGCCCGCATGGCGTTGAGCGGGTCATCCTCGTGAGCCAACTGCTCCAGCTCGGCGCCGACAGAGCGTTTAACTACGAACTCGATGTAGTTGTTTTCCTTGGCGGCGTCGTAACGGGCCCGCGTCCGTTCCTCCAGCGGCCACTGGAAGCGCGCCATCAGCCGGGTGGCACGAATCAGCCTGATGGGATCTTCGAGGAAGGCGTAATTGTGCAGAATTCGCAGGACCTTGGCCTCAATATCGGCCACACCATTGAAGGGATCCAGCAGCAAGCCGCGGGAGCCCGGGTTAAGCGACAGAGCCATGGCGTTCACGGTGAAATCGCGACGCCGCAGGTCCTCATTGATCGTTGCCGGAGTTACAGCTGGAGGCTTCCCTGGTTTGTCATAAACCTCTGCGCGAGTTTGATTTAACTCTGCGCGAACATTCCCTGGCAGCAACAGGTGCAGAGCCCGGATATCTTCCTCGATCCCCTCGACCGAAATACCTGTTTTCTCCAATTCTTTCTGTAACTTAAGCGGGTTTCCCTGCAACGAAAGGTCGATATCGCGGATAGGAAAGCCAGTGATGAGGTCGCGGATGGTTCCGCCTGTCAGATAAAGATTTAGGCCAGCATGCCTGGCGATGTTTTGAACCAGGTTTACCCCACGCTGCTGCTCCGGGGTAAGCCGGGTCTCCATGCTATAGATGTAATCTGCCATCTAAGTTGTTGATTCTATGTGGTTAGCCTTTGGTGTTGCAGAATCCATCGTCGCTGAGCCGGGCTGCACTGCACGAGGAAGCCGGTTCAATGACGGGCAGCCGTTACCGGCCTATGGCACGCGCAACTCACTCTCAAGCCAATACTTACAGCGTTGTGCACCTGGTTTGCTGCAAGCCGACAATAACACAACGTTGACGATTTGGCTACAAACTTGCGCCGGAGGGGCAACTTTGTCGCGAAAAGTGCGACAATTCCAACGGAGGGGTGATTCCGCCTGTTTCCTCGATGGGAACTACGCACAAGAAGGTCATCGTGAGAAAGTTGGACCGCGACACGGTCAACGGTTATGTGTCGGCGGTCTTCATCTCGGATGGCAAGATTGAAGTTCTGAATACGGCAGGTAACGTTATCAGCATTGACCTGCGGGATGTGAAGGGTGTCTATTTTGTGCGCGAGTTCGGTGATTCTGAATCGCTGACGCGCAAAACCTTCACGTCCCGGCCGCGCACCGAGGGGTTGTGGGTCCGTTTGCGCTTTCGCGACAACGACATCATTGAAGGCATGATGCCGAACGACCTGGTGCAGGAAGGCCCAGATGGGTTCTCGATCATTCCTCCGGATACGGGCTCGAATACGCAGCGCATCTTCGTGCCCCGCGCAGCACTAGCGGAGATGACAGTGCTCGCGGTGATCGGCGAGCGAAAGACGCGAAGGCGTGGGCAGCGTCCGGACGACACGCGACAAGTGCCCATGTTTACCTGATTGCGGCGCAGCTTCAGCCAAGCTCGTCGCCGGCAGTTTAGAATCACAGCCATCCTATGAAATTAGGCGAGATCGCGAAGGTCCTCAACGCGACCCTGGAGAACGGCGATCCGGAGACAGAGATTTCGGGAGTTGGCGGCATCGAGGAGGCCGTCGGAGGACAGATAACCTTCGTAGCCAATCCCAAGTATGTTGCCGCAGCCAAGAGTACTCAGGCCGCGGCAGTTATCGTGTCGGAGGATTTTCCCGCCGTTTCGTGCGCTTTGTTGCGCAGCAAAAATCCGTACTTAAGCTTTGCCCGGGCAATCGATCTTTTCTACCAGCCACCACGCTATGCTCCCGGAATCCATGCGACGGCGGTCATCGCGCCGAGTTCGAAAATTGGCGCCAATGCGCATATCGGCGCGTACGTCGTGATCGACGAAGGTGTCGTAATCGGCGATGGTGCTGTTCTGCTGCCCCATGTAGTAATTTACCGAGCGGCCAAGATCGGGAACAATTTTTTTGCCCATGCGCACGCTGTCGTGCGCGAATCGTGCGTGCTGGGCGACAACGTGGTGCTTCAAAATGGCGCGATTGTTGGTGCCGATGGCTTCGGTTTCGCCCGCGATGACGATCATTGGGAAAAGATCACCCAGTCGGGGCCGGCGGTGATCGAGAGCGATGTGGAGGTCCAGGCCAATGCCTGTATCGATCGCGCCAGTGTGGGCGAAACCCGTATCGCGCGCGGTGCAAAGATCGACAATTTGGCGCAGGTGGGTCACGGCTCGGTAGTCGGCGAACACACGCTTTTGTGCGCACAGGCCGGACTGGCCGGTTCCACCGTGATGGGTAAAAACGTCATCATCGCGGGACAGGCTGGGGTGGCAGGACATTGTCACGTGGGTGATGGCGTGGTGATCACGGCACAAAGCGGCACGCACGGCGACATCCCAGCAGGGACCATGGTCAGTGGCTCGCCGGCGTTCGACCACAAGCAGTGGCTGCGTGCTGTGAATGCCTTTACCAAGCTGCCGGAGATCGCCAAGACCGTACGAGCACTCGCCTCGAAGCGGACCGAAGACAAGAAATAGGACGCGCACAAGCGATCGTTGAAGAATCCAAGCACAACCAGGACGCCCGAAGGACGAGCCAGGCTCGAGCAAGGCTACAACCAGCAGCGTAAAGATGCACGATTCACGCTCTTGCTGGGTTTCATTTCCGTTGCCGCCCTGCTGTGGTATTACGCGCATCAGCAGATTCTTCTTTACGGCGACGCCGTAGCCCATATCAACATCGCGCGGCGCGTCGTTGACAACCGCTCCTGGCTATCGTCATTTTTCCAACTCGGCACTGTTTGGCTGCCGCTGCCGCACATCCTCATGGTGCCCTTCGTTTGGAACCGGCTGCTCTGGACAAGCGGCATTGCCGGTTCGGTGGCGACGATGGTTTCCTATGTTGTCGGGTCATTGGGGATTTTTCGGCTCTTGCGCGCGCGCGCACCGCAGTCTGCCGGGTACCTTGCTGCCGCCACCTATGCACTGAATCCTAACCTGCTGTACATGCAGACAACAGCGATGAATGAGCCGCTGTACCTGGCATTCTTCATCTGGGCGATCGTCTATTTCGACCAATGGTTACGGGGACTGGGGCCGGATGCGGAGATCGATCGCGCGCCTGAGCGAGCACTCGAGTATTGCGGCATTGTTCTGGCAGGCGGCGCAGCCACACGTTACGACGGATGGTTCTTCGCGGCGATCACGGGTACGCTGGTGGTCGCGATATTTGTACGCTGGTGGCGCACGACAATTGACAAAGCGCGCCGCCGCAGGATGGCGAAGTCGCTGGCGGAATTCTTGCTACTCAATGCGCTGGTTCCAGTGTTCTGGCTGGCGTACAACCATCGCGTGTCCGGACGCGCCATGGATTGGGCGAATGGCCCGTATTCTGCGAAAGCGATTGCCGAACGTACAACCGCCCGCGGTGCACCTCCGTACCCGGGGCAGGGGCACATGGTCACTGCCGGAATGTATTTCCTGAAGGCGGCGAAGCTCAACCTGGGGTCGGAGCGCTGGGGAGACCTGCTGTTTGCGCTCGCTGTGGCTGGCACTGGGGTCGCGCTGTGGCGTTTTCGCACCTATTGGACGTGGCTGCTGCTGTGGGCGCCGCTCATCTTTTATTCGTTGTCGATCGCGTACGGCAGCGTACCGGTCTTCATTCCCGTGTGGTGGCCCTTCTCGTATTACAACGTGCGCTATGGGCTGGAACTCCTGCCGGTATTTGCAGTATTCCCGGCGTTGTTGAGTGTTTTTCTGGCGGAACAGATCCGCCCCCCGGCGCGGAGACTTCTTCCGGCGTTGGTGCTCATTGCGGTGGTGACGGCCAGTTATCTTTCGATTTACGCCAGTACGCCGATCACGCTGCAGGAAGCACGCATAAATGCCCACACGCGCCTGATTCTCGAAGATGCTTTGGCGAGGTTCTTCGTTAGCCTTCCGCCATCGACCACCCTGCTGATGTATCAGGGCGAGCACGTTGGCGCGTTGCAGCAGGCGGGAATTCCGCTGCGGAACGTGATCAGTGAAGTCAGCCATCCTGACTGGGAATGGGCGCTGCTGGATCCGGCAAAGCATGCCGAAGTCATCGTCGGGTGCAAAGGCGACCCGGTGTGGATGGCGGCGCGTGAGCATCGCGGCGAGCTGGACGAGTTGTTGGCAATAACCGTTCCTCAGCAGGCGAAGTGTGTGATCTATCGGCCGAAGCAGAAGAAATAGGCATTGTTGAACTGGCTCGTTCAGCGGTCTGGACTCCCACCTTTTCGCCAACATAGGGCTACACTTCACCCCTGAACCGGCCGCGGCGAGGCGCTCGGCGGAGAACCGAGAAAGCAGGCACCGACGAAAACGATGGGGTACCCTTTGCTAAACTCGATTGTTCATGCCCGCCATTCCTTTCGTAAAAGCTACCGCCTGCGGCAATGACTTCTTGATCATCAATATTGAGCATGCCTCGGCTGATATCGCGGCATTTTCCCGCCGCATTTGCGACCGTCGCCACGGCGTGGGCGCTGATGGCGTCGAGTGGGTGCTGCCGGCCTCGGATGCCGATCTCGCCATCCGCCTGATTAATGCCGACGGCTCCGATGCCGAAATCTCGGGCAACGGTACTCGCTGCGTGGCAGCATGGTATTGCGCCGAGCACCAACAAGATTCCGTGGTAATCCGCACGGGCGCTGGCGTCAAAACCTGCGAGTTGATGGCCCGCGTGGGACAGACGTATGAGTTTCGGACCTCCATGGGTCAGCCGGAAGTTGGCAATGGGAAGACCGTGCGTTTAACCGAGAGCGTCCTCCATGGCATCACCGTCTCGATGGGCAATCCTCACTTCGTTGTGTTCGTGGATCAGTTCGAGGCGAACTGGCAGAAGTGGGCGGGCGAGGCCTCGGTGCATCCAGATTTTCCCCAGGGCACTAACGTTGAACTGGTGCGGGTGCTGAATGAACACGAGATCGAGGTCCGTTTCTGTGAGCGCGGGGTTGGCGAAACGATGTCGTCGGGCACCGGGTCGTCCGCGTCGGCGGCGGCAGCGATCCACACGGGACGGGCGAAGTCTCCTGTACGCGTAAACGCTCCTGGAGGTACGCAGACCGTGGAATGGAGCGGCGATCTGGCGCTGCACGGGCCTGCCACGATACTCTGTCGCGGCGAATTTTTCATTTAAGATAGTGCTTCTTCATGATGGGTTTCACACAACCAGAACGTCTTCTTCCGGCCGCTTTGCGCTGCGGCGACAAGGTCGGAATTATTGCGCCCGCAGGCTGCATCAATCCAGACGCCCTGGAAGCCGGCTGCGCCTGGCTGGAGCGCAGAAGCTTGCAGCCAGTTTATTTGCCTTCAATCCTCGATCGTGACTTGTATTTTGCCGGCAGCACAGAGCGGCGCTTGAATGAGTTCCACGAGACGTTTTCGCGTCCAGACATCAAAGCCGTTATCTGTGCCAGAGGAGGATACGGTTGCAACTACCTTCTGCCTCGCATTGATCTTGACCTGGTACGTGCCAACCGGAAAATTTTCGTGGGATGCAGCGACATCACTACTCTGCTGACCTATCTCTGCGACGTCGCGCACATGGTAGTGTTTCATGGGCCGATGCTCAACATCGACGTACGACCGAACGGAGTCGATGAGCCGTCATGGGTCTCGGCACTGATGTCAGGTGAGCCTTATCGGCGCGAGTTCATGGAGGATGAGGTGCAGACTCTTGTGCCTGGCCACGCCGAAGGGACGCTGTATGGGGGCTGCTTGTCGCTCCTGTGTGCATCGCTGGGTACACCTTATGAAATCGCAACGCACGGCACGATTTTGTTTATTGAAGACCTCGCCGAGCCTGCCTTCCGCATCGATCGCATGCTGATGCATCTCAAGCTGGCGGGGAAGTTCAGCGGCGTGCGCGGCATTATTTTCGGAGAGATGCTGAACTGTGGCCGCAATGCCGATTATCCGTTGCAAGATGTTGTGCGGCGGGTGGTCGGGGATATAGGGATTCCGGTTGCTTATGGGCTTAAGTCAGGCCATGTTAGCGGCCGCAATGTTACGCTGCCCTTTGGAGTACAGGCCGCTCTAACGACGGGGACCAGTGTGTCTTTGAGCTGGAGTGCCTCCGTAACCAAGAACTCTGCGCCGGTTGCAGCGCAGCCGTCATGAACTCAAAGCATATTCATCTGATCGGAATCTGCGGCACGGCTATGGCTTCGCTTGCCGGTATGCTTCAAAAGCGTGGACATCGCGTTACGGGCTCGGATGCGACGGCCTATCCGCCAATGTCAGACTTCCTGGCATCGCTCGCCATTCCTGTGGCGCAGCCTTTCGCGGAAAAGAATCTCGAGCCAATACCCGATCTGGTGATCGTTGGCAACGCCATCTCTCGTGGAAATGTCGAGCTGGAGTATGTGCTCGACCGGCGCCTTCCGTTCGAGTCGATGGCGCGCATCCTTCACGACGAGTTTCTCGCCGGTCGCGAGCGACTCGTGGTGGCAGGCACGCATGGCAAAACAACTACGTCTTCCTTGTTGGCCTGGCTGTTTGCGGAAGGCCAGCGTGCCCCCAGTTTTCTCATCGGTGGAATTTCGGAAAACTTTGGCAGCTCTTTCGCGCTGGGTTCCGGCAACGAATTCATCATCGAAGGTGATGAATACGATACTGCCTTCTTCGACAAAGGACCCAAGTTCCTGCACTACTTTCCCGATGCCGTGATTCTTACTTCGGTGGAGTTCGACCATGCCGACATTTACAAGAACCTCGACGAGGTGAAGACAGCCTTCGAACGTCTGGTTAACCTTATTCCGCAGCGCGGTTTGCTGGTGGCATGGGATGGGCATCCCAATGTCGACGACTGTATCGCGCGTCGATTCTGCCGCGTGCAGCGCTATGGGTTTAAGGAAAATTCGACTTGGCGCATTGCCGATGTTTCTTATGCGGAGGCGGCCGTGCGCTGGACGGTCTGGCGCGACGGCATGAAGTGGGCGGAGTTAGAGTCGCAGCTGGCGGGCGAGTACAACGTATTGAACGCAACCGCCGCAGCGGCCATGGCCGCCAATTACGGCATCAGCGTGGAAACGATTACCACAGCACTACGAACGTTTCGCAGCGTGAAGCGGCGCCTGGAAGTGAAAGCCGCATTGCACGGCATCACCATCATCGACGACTTCGCGCATCATCCTACAGCAATTTCCGGAACCCTGCGCGCACTGCGTACCCGATACCCAGGCCGACGATTATGGGCGATTCTGGAGCCGCGATCGAATACCCTGCGCCGCAAGGTGTTTGAGACCGAGCTGGCCGAGAGTCTAGGGAATGCAGACCAAGTCGTTCTGGCGGCAGTTTTCAAGTCCGATGCAATACCGGCCGCCGAGCGTCTCGATCCTGCTGCCCTAACAGAACGACTGCGGGCTCACGGCGTTCCAGCACGGCTGTTGGGCTCGGCAGATGACATTGTGGCGGCAATAGTCCCCGAACTTCGCAGTGGCGATGTGGTTGCCATTCTGTCGAACGGCGGATTCGGCGGCATCTACGAGAAGCTGCCTGCCAGCCTTCACGCCATTCACGAGGCTGCGACGACCGCGTGAAGCCCGTAGGTCCGACCGGGTTTCTGGCCCTCGTATTCACTCTCGGTTGCTTGAGTGCGCATGCTGGGGCGAGCACCCAGGTAACATGCTCTTCGCCGGCAATAGGCCCGCGCCATGCCACGGAGTACTTCGTTTCGCTTGCCGAAAACGCTCATCACCTCGCGCATGTCAGCATTCGCTTTCCGTCCGCAAACGGTGCATTGCAATTGAATATGCCGGTATGGAATGCCCTGTACCAGGTGCGCGACTTTGCCGCCAGCATCGAAGACGTTCGCGCAACCGATGCTGCAGGCAAGCCGATACCTCTGACCAAACGCGCAACCAGTGAATGGCAGGTGACGGCCTCGGCACAGTGCGTGGTGGTAGAGTACGGCATTTACCTCAACCATGCCGGACCTTTCGGCGCACAACTTGACACCGGACATGGCTTTTTCAACTGGGCAATGGTGCTGATGTACTCTCCATCCACACGTCGCCAAGCTATGTCGATTCAGTTTCTCGATGTGCCGTCGGATTGGGGGCTGTGCGACGTGCACGTCATGGGTGAAGCCCCTCCGGGCAAAGTCGAGCAAGTCGTCGGGGTGGCGCTCAATTACGATGAGCTGGCTGATAGCCCCGCGGAAGTAGGAGTCTTTCAGCGACTCTCATTCCAGCAAGACGGGGCAACCTACCACGTTGTGGTACATGCCAGTCCTTCAGACTACGATGCTGCCAAGCTGGAGAACACGCTTCAGCGAATTACTCACGCCGAGGTCGATTGGATGGCTGACCGGCCTTACGACCTATACACGTTCCTGTTTCACTTTCCACAAGGGCACGGCGGGGGCGGCATGGAGCACGCCTACGGCACCGCGATCGACGTGACCGCTGCTCACGTAAAAGGGAACATACTGCCGCTGGCCGGCGTCAGCGCGCACGAGTTCTTTCATTTGTGGAATGTAAAGCGTATCCGCCCGCAATCGCTGGAGCCAATCGATTATCAGCATGAGATGGACACGCGTGCTCTGTGGTTCAGCGAAGGCCTAACCAATACGGTTGGTGATTTGTTACTGGCTCGCGCCGGTATCGTAAGTGAGCGGCAATATCTTGATGGCGTTGCCGCCGCTATCGGCGAGTTGCAATCACGCCCGGCACACCATTGGCAATCGGCGGAAGAGTCAGGCCTCGATGCATGGTTCGAAGGCAACGCGTTCTACCGCATGCCCGAGCGCAGCATCAGCTACTACAACAAAGGACAAGTGCTTGGAGTGTTGCTCGATTTGCGGATTCGTCAACTCACAAATGGACGCCAATCCCTACGCGATCTGTTTCGCTGGATGAATGACAAATACGCGAAAAAGGGCCTATACTTCCCGGACTCGGACGGCGTGCAGCAGGCAGCAGAGGCCGTGACCGGGCAGAGCTTCGCGGAATTCTTTCAGAACTACGTCGCAGGTGTACGCGAGCTGCCTTACAACGATTTCTTCTCGTTTGTTGGCCTTCGGGTTGCCGAAAGCAACGTTCGTTACTCCACTCCTGGATTCATCACGACCGCCAACCTCGGAGGCGCGCCCGAAGTGACGGACGTGGAGCTCAACAGCGACGCGCAGCGCGCAGGCATCCATATCGGCGATCGCGTACTGCAAGTCAATGGCAAGCCTACCGGCAGCAGTCTCGATTACGACCTGTCGCAAATGCGCGAGGGCTCAACGGTGAAGCTTCGCATCGCAAATCGCAACGGCGAGCGCACAGTGAAGATCAAGGTAGTCGGCCGCGAAGAACACGTTTACGTTCTCCAAGACGCCCCACAGCTTACACCTGAGCAGCGCGCCCACCGCACGCCGTGGATCCACGGCGATGATGAAGGCACCCCATGATTCGCACGGTGATCATGGTCGCAGTCTGGGCATTGGCGCTCTTGCTGCTCGGACCGCCGCTGCTGGTCTATTCGCTGCTCACCAGCAGCGTCGAAGTGATGTACCGGATCGGGACATACGTAGGTATCTCGGGCGTGAAGCTGATAGGCGTAAAAGTAGACATACGCGGGCTCGAACGCCTCGAAGCAGGCCGCAATTACATTTTCATGTCGAACCATGTTTCGAACCTCGACCCGCCGGTGCTTATACCTTCAATTCCCGGACGTTGCTCGGTGCTGGTAAAGAAGGAGGTGTTTCGCATCCCGATTCTTGGCCTTGCGATGCGCATGGCTGACCTGGTTCCGGTGGACCGCCGCCATCGAGAATCCGCAATCGAGAGCGTGCGTGCTGCGGTCGAGGTCATGCGCCACCATATCCATATGGTGATTTTCGTGGAGGGTACCCGCTCCTGGGATGGGCGGCTGCTGCCCTTCAAAAAGGGGCCGTTTCATTTGGCGATGGAGGTCGGAGCACCGGTTGTTCCGGTCACGATTCTCGGAACGTATGAATGCTGGCCGAAAGGCAAGTTCGTTGTACGCCCAGGCACCGCGACGGTAGTTTTTCATCCCCCGATCGATCCCGCCGGATTCTCAGACCGCGAGGAGCTCATGGCAACCGTGCGCGAGACTATCGCCGGGGCATTGCCGCAAGAGCGTCGGTGAGGGGCGGGCGGAGTGAACAGGCTACGGAGAAATTTGTTCCTCTGATGTTATCGCGGCAGGGCTTGAATTTAAGTCGTGCCCTATACCACTCAAATACGCTTGGGCTTTAGCCGTGAGGTAAGTTTGATGCGCCTAGAAATGGCCCAGGGGCTGAAGCCCGCAATTCCTTTGAATAGCTACGCCATGACCGGGGTCCTACCCTAACGCGTTTTTGTCGCGGTTCCAAATTCTCGTGAGGCACAAAGCCGCTAGTCCAGGTGCGTTAGCTCGCGGAAGATCTGGAAGCGCTCATCGATTTCATCGCGGGTGAGCGACTGTAACCGCTCGGTACCAAAGCGCTCCACTGAGAATGAACCCATCACGCTGCCGTAAAACATGGCGTGCTTCAGCACATTACGCGTGACCTCACCCTGTGAGGCGATGTAGCCCATGAAGCCTCCGGCGAAGCTATCGCCAGCACCGGTAGGGTCGCGAACTTCTTCCAGCGGCAACGCAGGGGCGCGAAACGGATGGTGCCCGCCGGCAAACTGACCATCGCGGAAGAAAATTGTCGCACCGTACTCGCCATGCTTGATGACCAGTGCTTTTGGTCCCAACTCCAGCACCTTGCGCGCGGCGCGCGGCAAGCTATTATCCTCGGCCAACATCTTGGCTTCAGTGTCGTTGATGAGCAGCACATCAACGCGCTTGAGCATTTCGCTGAGGCTTTTGCGATGATCTATGATCCAGTAGTTCATGGTGTCGCCGCCCACCAGCTTGGCGTTGGGCATGGAGTCGCGCACGTTCGCCTGCAGCACCGGATCAATGTTTGCCAGAAACAGGTAGTCCGAATTCAGATATTCAGCTGGTAAATGTGGCTGAAACGTGGCAAATACATTGAGGTCGGTTTGAAGAGTCTTGGCCTCATTGACGTTCTCACCATACTCACCTTTCCAGAAGAACGTCTTGCCTTCCGCACGCTGAATGCCACGGGTATCCACGCCGCGCTTGTTCATCACGGCTTCGTGTTCGGGAAGGAAGTCATCACCCACCACTCCTACGACCCGCACATCTGTGAAGTAGCTGGCCGACAGAGAAAAGTATGTGGCCGCGCCACCGAGCACCTTGTCGCGAACACCATAGGGGGTTTTCAAACTATCGAAGGCAACCGAACCGACAACCACGATCGACAAAAGCTTGCTCCTATATGTTTTCGAAATACTGTCCCACAATGAGCCGCAGACGCTGCAGAGTTTCGGCAGGCACTTTGGACTTCTCGGTGATGATGGCGTGGCTCAGCGCAGAGCCGCACTTGCAGGTGCGTTCTCTCGGTAACACAGCCACCGCTTCGCGCACCACATTGCAGGCGTTTTCGGCATTTTTTAGCAGCACGCCGACGATCTGGTCGACCGTAACACTGTCGTGCTCAGGATGCCAGCAGTCGTAGTCGGTGACCATGGCGACCGTGACGTAGCAAAGCTCGGCTTCGCGTGCGAGGCGCGCTTCGGTCAAGTTGGTCATGCCGATGACGTCCATGCCCCAACTGCGATACAGGTTCGACTCGGCTTTCGTGGAAAACTGCGGGCCTTCCATGTTGAGGTATGTGCCGCCGAGCTTCACGTTGACTCCGGCGCGCTGGCACGCTTGGTGAACGAACTTAGCCATTTCACCGCAGATGGGATCGCCCAGTGCCACATGCACCACCAAACCGTCGCCAAAGAAAGTATCGACGCGGTGCCGCGTGCGATCGACGAACTGGTCGGGAATAACGAAGTCCAGCGGCTTGTGCTCCGCTTTCAGCGAGCCAACCGCTGATAAGGACAGAATGCGCTCGACCCCAAGTTCCTTGAAGCCGTGGATGTTGGCGCGATACGGAAGCTCAGTCGGCATGAGGCGATGACCACGGCCATGGCGCGACAGGAACGCCACTTTGCGGCCGCTGAGCGTGCCCAGTACGTATGCATCCGACGGCGCACCGAACGGCGTATCGAGTGATATTTCTTGCACCTCGGTCAGGCCAGGCATGGAGTACAGACCACTCCCGCCGATAATTCCTATCTCTGCCTGCAAAGGATCACCTCAGAGGATGGTGTGCAAACTACCGATTATACAAAAGCGAAAGGGACGGCTAAGAGCCGCCCCTCAGGGAAACGAATTGCATTACCGCATCAGCATCGCCGAATGGGCGCTGCCCATGATTCCCAACGACCAGTTCACCATATTGATGAAATAGTTGGGAAAGATGCCGATGAGGATTGTCCCCGCAGCCGTTACGGCCAGCGCCAGCCTCATTGCCGGGCCAACTGAGACCGGCTCTGTATCGGTCACTGGACGGATGAGCATCGCGCTCGCAATCCGCATGTAGTAGTAAAGCGCAATCACTGCGTAAAGCACCGCCAGCGCTGCCAGCGCGTAATGTCCGGTCTGAATCAGGCTGAGAAAGATGAAGTACTTGCCCCAGAACCCGGCCAGCGGAGGAATACCCGCCAAGGACAGCAGGAAGGCAAACATCAGCAGCGCTTCTACCGGCGCCTTGGAGTACAGTCCGGCGATGTCGTCGATATCGTCGCCGATGATGCTGCGCCGGCGCAGCGAGGTAATCACAGCGAACGCCCCAAGATTCATGAACGTGTACACCAGCAGGTAGATCATGATGGCCATGATCCCCGTGGAGTTGTTTACGCCGTCACTAGCTACCAGACCCAGCAGCATGTATCCCACATGGGCAATCGACGAATACGCCAGCAGTCGCTTGGTGTTGTTCTGCGAAATTGCCGCCAGGTTGCCAACCGTCATCGTAACAATCGAGACGATAATGAGCAGCGGCACGTACATCGACCGCAAGGGGCCGAGTCCAAACAGGAAGATCCTGAGCAGCAATGCCCATCCCGCGGCCTTGACCGCAACCGACATGAACCCGGTCACGCTTGTGGGTGCTCCTTCGTATGCATCGGGAGCCCATTGATGGAACGGAACTGCGGCGATCTTGAAGAGCAGGCCGACTGTCGTGGTAAGCAGCGCAAACGCGACCACAGGATCATGCGGGCGCTTCGCAATGACGTTGGCCAGGCCATGCGCGATGAATCCGAGATTTGTGCTGCCGGTGATGCCGTAAAAGAGCGACAGACCGTAAGCGAACAGACCCGATGAGAATGCACCGAGCAGCAGATACTTCAGTGCTGCCTCGTTCGAACGCTTGTCGCGGCGCAGAAAACCCACTAACACGTAGGTCGAGATTGCCATCAACTCAAGGCCGATGAATAACAGCACAATGTCATAGCCGGCGGCCATACACATCATGCCCACGACCGAGAACAGCAGCAGCGCGTAGAACTCTCCGTGATTTTCCTGCTCGATTTCGAGATAGCGCATCGACATCAGGATGGCGATGGCCGCGCCGATGAGAAACAGGTAGAAGAAATAGATGGCAAAGCGGTCCACCACCAGTGCGCCCATGAAGCCCGACAGCGCTTCCACAACAGCGCCGCGCTGCTCCGCCGCGCGATACGCAAAATGCAGCTTGCCCGCGGCCACTGCGGAAAACACTAAGCCGGTCATCGCAGTGAGAGCGTTCACCTGCTTCCACTCTTTGGGTAGCATCAGATCAATCACCAGGATGCCCAGTGCAAATAGCGAAAGCAGCACCATGGGCAAGGCCAGGACGTAATCCGTGCTCGAAAAATAAAGACCGAGCGAATTGCTCACAATTGCACCTTACTTCCCGGCGGCGCTCGTTGCCGCGGGAGTCAATTCCGCCGTCTTCTTCACAGCCGGCGCCTGCAGCTTGGTCACACCGGAATGGCTAGCAGGAGGTTTCTCTGTTGGAATTGCCTGGGGCTCTGTCGCAGGAGCACTCACAGCCGGTGGTTCGCGCTTGGACGGCTCTCCCGCGACAACAGGCTTGCTTACACCCGGATAATCCGGCCTCACCGTTGCTACCAGGTTGTTTACCGGAGTCGCCAGAACCTGAAACAGCGGCTTGGGATACAAACCAATCGCGAAAGCCAGCACCACCAACGGAACGAAGGTCGCAAGCTCGCGGGCTGACAAGTCACGCAGCTTCGCGTTCTTAGGATTCTCATTCTTTCCGAAGAACACGCGCTGATACAGCCACAGCAGGTATGCCGCGGCGAGAATCACTCCCGGCGCAGCCCATGTCGCCCACCATTTGTTTTCCATAAAGGTGCCCTGGAGAATGGTGAACTCGCCGACAAAGCCGTTCAGCAGCGGCAGCCCCATCGAAGACATGAAGATGATCAGAGTAACGGTTGCGTAGATCGGCATGATGTTGGAAATGCCGCCGTACTCCGCGATCTCGCGCGTATGTCGCCGCTCATACAGAATGCCGACGATCAAGAACAGGGCGCCGGTCGAGATACCGTGGTTAATCTGCTGGATCACCGATCCGCTCAGACCCAGCGGGCTCAAGGCGAAGATGCCTAGTGTGCAGAAGCCGAGGTGACTTACAGAGGAGTACGCCACCAGCTTCTTCATATCTTTCTGCACGAGCGAAACCAGCGCGCCGTAGATGATGCCGATGATCGACAGCGTGATCAGCAGCGAGCGCACCCATGCCGTCATCGAAACCGCTGGGAAGAGCGGCAGTGAGAAGCGGAGAAACCCGTACGTCCCCATCTTCAGCAACACGCCTGCCAGAATCACCGAACCCGCCGTGGGTGCCTCCACGTGCGCATCCGGCAGCCAGGTGTGGAACGGGAACATGGGCACTTTAATAGCGAAGCCGAGGAAGAACGCGAAGAACAGCCATATTGCTGCGGCGCCGGCAATCTTTGGCGCGGTGGCGTATAGCTCGCTGATCGAGAACGTGTACACACCTGTCAGGGTGTGGTGATGGAAGTACAGGAAGAGGATGCCGAGCAGCATCAGCACCGAGCCGAACAACGTATAGAGGAAGAACTTGATCGCCGCATAGAGCTTGCGTGGCCCGCCCCAGATGCCGATGAGCAAATACATCGGAACAAGCATGGCCTCCCAGAAGACGAAGAACAGAAAGAAATCGTTGGCCATGAAGACGCCCAGCATCCCCGTCTGCAGCACCAGGAACCAGGCGTAGTACTCCTTCACTCGGTCCTGAATAGCTTCCCAGGATGACAGGATGGAGATCGCACCCAGCAGCGTCGTCAGCATGATCAGCAGGAACGAGATGCCGTCAATGCCGAGAACGTAGCCCGCACCTATCGAAGGAATCCAGTTGTTGGGTGAACCCTCGACGAACTGGAAACCGGGACGGTCTTTCAGCGCCCAGAACCACGGCACCAGAGGCACGGAAACTACAAATCCGAGGATGCCGAAGATGTTCGCCATCCAGCGGATCGCATTCTTGTTCTCCTTGGGGATGAACAAGAGAAGGATCGTGCCCACCAGCGGCGTAAACAGAATGATCGAAAGAATGTGGTTATACATGAATACGCTCTCAGCTCTTCGCTCTTGCTCCAACCACCTGCCGCAAGCTTCCCGCTCAACCAACCTTGGCGGGCACCCAGCTCTAGTCAATTACTAATTGCCCGCTGCTGGTTGCTGCTTTTACCAATTCACCACGTAGTAGAAAACGAAACATACCAAACCCGCCACCATAACAAGCGCATACCACTGCACTAGCCCCCACTCCAGCAATCGCACCGGATAGGACGCCAGTCGCGCCAGAATTGCCAGCCCATTCACGCCGATGCCGTCGATGATCCATTTGTCCCACCAGACCGAGATGTTCGCAGTCAAACGCGTTATCCAGCCAGCGCCATTCACTGTTCCATCGATCACAACCGCATCAAACTTCGACGATGCCTCGCCCAACCCCAGCGTACCTAAGCGCAGTCCGCCTAGCTTCGCCCGGCCGGTGACGAACCAGTCGTAGAACTCGTCCACGTACCACTTGCGCAAAAGCGTCTTGTAGAAGCGCGGCGAGATCTCGTTGATCGGCTCTTTGTAGCCTTTATCGGCGATCTTGTAAGCGCGCTGCGCCAGGAACCACCCCAAGGCCGCCGCACCCACTGAGGCAAACATCAGCAGGTATTCCAGCGGATCGGTGTGCTCCACGTACTTTTCGCCGGCCGCAACCTGAGCCGCAGCGCCCTCTTTTTCCAACACCACCGATTCTTTGGCGAATACCGGCTCCAGAAACTTATCGAAGTTGTTTTTGCCACCGAGGCTATGTGGGAGGCCCAGCCAGCCCGCGCCCAGCGAACCAATCGCCAGGATGATCAGCGGTACCGTCATCGATGAGGGCGATTCATGGATGTGGTGCTCCACTTCATGCGACATGCGCGGCTTGCCGAAGAACGTGAGGTAAATTAGGCGGAACATGTAGAAGGAAGTCATCAGCGCCGTCAGGAAGGCGATGTACCACAGGTAGCGATAAGCACCTGCTTCACGCGACCACGTCTCCCACAAAATAGCGTCCTTGGAGAAGAAACCCGCAAAGCCGGGAATTCCGGCAATTGCCAGGGTACCGATCAGCATGGTGCCGAAGGTAGTCTTGGTTTTGTTGTGCAGGCCTCCCATGTGCTGCATTTCCTGCTCGCCGCTCATGGCGTGAATCACCGAGCCAGCTCCAAGGAACAGCAGCGCCTTGAAGAACGCGTGCGTAAAAACATGGAATACACCCGCGGCGAATGCGCCCACGCCGAGCGCCAGGAACATATAGCCGAGCTGCGACACTGTCGAATACGCCAGCACGCGCTTGATGTCGTTCTGCACTAGCCCGATCGTGGCGGCGAAGATTGCCGTCAGTGCGCCGATGATTGCTACGGTCTTCATGGCCTGAGGCGCCAATACAAACAGCGCATTCGAGCGCGCCACCATGTACACGCCTGCGGTTACCATGGTCGCGGCGTGGATCAGTGCCGACACCGGGGTAGGGCCTTCCATCGCGTCCGGCAACCAGACATACAACGGGAATTGCGCCGACTTGCCGCAAGCTCCCACAAACAACAGCAAGCATGCCGTCGTAATCCATGGATCGCCGATGGCAAACTTTCCGCTGCGTGCCAGCGCATTGACCTGCGTGTATTGAACCGACCCCAAATACCAGGCGATGGTCAGTAAGCCAAGGATGAACCCAGCGTCACCAATGCGGTTCGTAATAAATGCTTTGTTGGCCGCGGTCGATGCCGAATGCCGCAGGAAGTAAAAGCCGATGAGGAGATACGAGCACAAGCCTACGCCTTCCCAGCCGACGAACATCAGTGCGTAGTTGTTCGCCAGGATCAGCGTCAGCATGGAGAACATGAACAGGTTGAGATATCCAAAGAAGCGGTAGTAGCCGCCTTCATGTCCCATATAGCCGATCGAATAGATGTGAATCAGCATGCCCACGCCGGTCACGAACAGCAGCCAGATGGCAGAGAGGGGATCGAGCAGGAATCCGACATCGGCGCGGAAGGGCGCAGTCTGACCGCCATGCATCACATAGCTCAATGCGTTGTCGCCGGTGCCGAGCCAAATAAAGACGATCTTCTCGAACGGTTTGCCCGGATTAGCCGCTGCGTAGCTGGTGTACTGCCACACCGCCAGGCATGCCCAGGCAAAGGCCAGCACCACCATGCCGATGCAAACGCCGCTTACCGCAGATTTGGTCAGCTTGCGTCCGAAAAAGAACATGCAAGCCGCACCCATGGCCGGGAACAGCGGAATCAACCAGATGTGGTCAAGAAAGTACATAGTAAGCCCTTAGCAACTAGCTAAAGCCATCTGCAACCGTTGACACGCCATTGGCGCTCAACAAATCGTCCTTCACTTACAACCCGCGACATCCAAAGCTAGTCGCTAGTTGCTTTTTCACCACTTCAACAAATCTGCCTCATCCACGTTGATCGTTTCTTTGTTGCGGAAGAAGGCGATAATGATGCCCAACCCAACCGCAGCCTCAGCCGCGGCATCGGTGATGATGAAGATCGCAAATATCTGCCCGTGCAATCCATACAGTCGCGAAAACGCCACCAGGTTCAGGTTCACGGCGTTCAGGATCAGCTCGATCGACATCAGAATGATGACCACGTTGCGCCGCGTCAGCACGCCGATGGTGCCAATGATCAGCAGCGCCGCCGCGACGACGAGGTAGTGCAGTGTTGTGATCTCAGCCATCTCAGATCCTCTTCTTCGCCATGACTACGGCACCCACGATCGCCACCAACAGCAGCAGCGATGCAATTTCGAACGGCAACATATACGGCCCGTAGAGCGTCATGCCCACCATCTGCGTGTTGATGCCTTCAGGTAGGTCGGCAACTTCATGCAGCGGGAAAATCACCTTGCCCTGCCGAATGACAAACAACAGCAACCCACCTAGCGCGAGTGCGACAACAAGCCCCACCAGCCACTGCCTGGTGAACTGAATCTCGCGGATGTTCTGGTCCAGATTCACCAGCATGATGACGAACAGGAACAGCACCATGATGCCGCCGGCGTAGAGAACGATCTGCACCGCCGCGACAAACGGCGCATACAGCATCAGGTACAAGCCAGCCAGCGAGATCAGGGTTCCAATCAGCGACAGCGCAGCATGCACCGCGTTTCGGCGGGTGATGACAGCGATGGCAAACGCAATCGCGGCGAACGACAGACCGTAGAAGAAGATCGGTGTGGCAACTGGATTCATCCCGCGATTCTCCACGCTGGCGACTGGCTACTGGCAACTGGCCACTTCACTTCGCGTACCTCACCGGCGCCTGCCCCTTCTCCAGTGCCGCTTGGTCGAGCATCATGCCTTGGCGGCTGTAGAGCGCCATCTCGTAATCCTGGGTTAACTCCAATGCATCAGTCGAGCATGCCTCTTCGCACAATCCGCAGAACATGCAGCGGCTGAGGTCGTAGGTCCACGACACCACTTCCTTGCGCTTGCTCACTGGATTACGCTCGCCTTTCACCGTGATCAGCTGCTCCGGACAGGCCAGCGCGCATAGGTTGCACACAATACACAGCGACTCGCCGGTATCAGGATTTACGTTCAGCCGCGGCTGCCCCCGATAGCGTTCGTACACCACCGGACGCTGCAGCGGATACTGCTCCGTAATTCGCTCCTTCTCCGATTGGTTGTGGAACGTAACCGACAGCCCTTTCACCAGGTCCACCAGAAATACGTTGCCCAGAAACGGACTCAAACTCACCTTGTCCCTCCTACGACCACCGCCAGCAATTCATGCCTCATGCCCACCAGTGCGGTCAAAATCAGCACACCAAGCCCGATGGGCAGCAGCACCTTCCAGCCCACCTTCATGAGCTGGTCAAAGCGGTAGCGCGGAAATGTGCCGCGATACCAGATGTACAGGTACATAAACACTGCAACTTTGGCGACGAACCAGAAGATGTCCTGAATGCGATCGCGCACTGCCGGTGCCAGCATAACCAGGCCAAGCAGTCCTAGCAGCGCGCCAAACGTACCCAACCCTATCGCCTGCGCCCGCATCTGCACGATCTTCGGCATCCGCATGGTACCGAGGAAGCAACCCGCTGCCATCACCAGAAACGACAGCCCCGGAATGAGCGAGAAGGCCAGATCCCATGCCGGGCCGCTCAGCAGGTTGGGGAAGGGACGCAGCCATCCGCCCAGCCATAGCGTTACCGCAATGGACGACACTGCCAGCATCGCCGCGTATTCCGCCAGAAAGAACAGCGACCAGCGGAATCCGCTGTACTCGGTGTGGAAGCCGGCCACAAGCTCCGATTCGGCCTCAGGCAGATCGAAGGGGGCGCGGTTCGTCTCAGCAATCATCGCGATCGCAAACACCACGAACGCCAGAAATCCCAGTGGGAAGAACTTAAAAATGAACCACACGCCCTGCGCCTGCTGCGCCTGGACGATACCGATCATGCTCAGCGTGCCGGTGCCGGTTTGCAGGCTCGTCATCAGCACCGCGCACACAATCGCTAGCCCCATGGCCACTTCATACGACACCATCTGCGCGCTCGAACGCAGCGAGCCCATCAGGGGGTAGTGCGAGTTCGACGACCACCCCGCCATGATGATACCCAGCACGCCCAGCGAGGAAATCCCCAGCATGAACAGCACCCCGATGTTCATGTCGGTTACGGCGTGCGTGCGC
Organism: Binatia bacterium; assembly: GCA_035638375.1. GTDB lineage: Bacteria > Acidobacteriota > Terriglobia > Terriglobales > Acidobacteriaceae > DASRAA01. Next base: position 25,511 of record DASRAA010000211.1, read on the forward strand.
CCAAAGGGCACCACCAGGAACGTGGTGAAGGCCGTCATTGTGACAACGACCGGCGCGCTCCAGAACACCAACTTGTCAGCATTGGCCGGGATGATGTCTTCCTTGATAAGCAGCTTCAGCGCATCGGCAAATGGCTGCATCAGTCCGTGCGGGCCCACGCGCATGGGGCCAAGGCGAATCTGCATGTGCGCGAGGATTTTGCGCTCCAGCCAGTTCATGGCGATAACAGCCAGCGAAATCCCCAGCGTAATCGCAACGATGTACAGCAGAGCCCAAAACTGGCTACCTGCCTCACCGGGCGTAACGGTCGAGTTTAAATAGGTTTTAATTGCGTCCAACATTTGAGCCATTAACAGTTAGCAGTTTTCGCACCCGGCAAGTTCGCATTTGGCACTTAGCAAAATCATCAACTGACCACTAGCCACTGCCTTACCGGTCCACCTCTCCCAGCACAATGTCGAGCGTGCCGATCACCGCAACCACATCAGCGACTAGCATCCCGCGCACCATGGTGTCGAGGGCTTGCAAATTCACGAATGACGGCGGACGCACGCGCACGCGATAAGGCTGGGTCGAGCCGTCACTCACAATGAAATATCCCAGTTCACCTTTCGGCGCTTCGATGGAGTGGTACACCTCGCCCACTGGGGGCTTGATCACCTTCGGCACCTTAGCCATGATGGGGCCCGGGGGAATCCGCTCCACCGCCTGCTGCAGGATGCGCACTGACTGCCGCATTTCCGCGATTCGTACCAGGTACCGATCGTAGGTGTCGCCATTCAGTCCGGTTGGAATCTCGAAGTCGAGGTCCTTGTAACACTCGTAAGGCTGCGCCTTACGCAGGTCCCACTTCACGCCGCTGGCGCGCAGCACCGGACCGGTCACACCCAACGCGATGCAATCTTCCGGCTTCAGAATGCCGACGTTCTTCGTACGCGTCACCCAGATGCGGTTGGTCGTCAACAACTCTTCGTATTCGTCGAGCTTGGGCAGGAAGAATGTGCAATATTTCTTCACGTCCTGCTCGAAGCCGTCGTAGGTCTCGTAAATGCAGCCGCCGATGCGGAACGCATGGGTCGTGAGTCGCGCGCCGCAGTACCTTTCGAAAATCTTCAAGATCTCTTCCCGGTCGCGGAAGGCGTAGAACAGCGGCGTGAGCGCCCCGATGTCGAGCGCATGCGTGCCCAGCCACACCTGGTGGCTGGCAATGCGGCACAGCTCGGTCATGATCACGCGGATGTACTGCGCACGCGCCGGCGCTTCCACACTCAGCAGCTTCTCAACTGTCTCGCAGTAGCCCAGTCCGTTTGAGACCGCCGCTACATAATCCATCCGGTCCACGTACGGATTGAACATGGCATACGTGCGGTTCTCGCCGATCTTTTCCACCCCGCGGTGCAGGTAGCCTATAACGCATTCGGTGCCCAGCACTTTTTCGCCGTCGAGCTTGAGGATCACGCGCAGCACGCCGTGGGTGGACGGGTGTTGCGGCCCCATATTGAGCACCAGTTCGGTGGAATCGAGAAAGGTCTTTTCCTTGGTGCCCACATCGAGGTTGTCGAGGTCGAGGTGGTCCGTCCCTTGGCTCATTGCCCACTCTCGATTCCCAGGTTGATCTTCACCCACTCGCGATCCTGTTGCAGGATGTCGTAATCCTTGCGCAGCGGATGCCCATGCCATCCCTCGGGCAGCAGAATCCGCTTCAGCCCCGGATGCCCGTCGAACACAATCCCGAACATGTCGAAGACTTCGCGCTCCAGCCAGTCGGCTGTCGGCCAGATCGGATAGGCCGAGGGCAAGCGGTCGCCATCCTTGATGCGAGTCTTCACCCGGATACGCTCGTTCTTGGAGAATGAATACAGCACATAGACGATGTCGAACTGCTGTTCGCGCTTGGGGTAGTGCACCGCGGTGATGTCCACGCAGTAGTCGAAGCCTTCGTCGTCATGCATCCGCCGCAGGATGTCGGTCACGATCGAGCAGTCCACGATCATGTACTTTTGGCCGACATAACCCACCGCCTCGACGATACCCGATCCGTATTCCTGCTTGAGCGTCTTTACGAGTTCCGACTCCCACGGCTCAGGCCTGGGGCCTTCCGGTTTGGGAGGCACGGTGGGCTTGGCAGCAACCCCCGCCGGCGCAGCAGGCTTTGCCGCAACTCCTGCCGCCGCTGGAGTCGCCGGGGCCGCACTCTTGAGTGCTTCGGCCGACTTGCCTTCGGGTGATGTGGTCGATGCAGTCGCCGTTGGGGTTTTTGCTTCGGGGCCGACCGTATGGTGCGATACCGGCTTAGCTTCGGATTTTTCGGGAGCGGGGGTCGCCTCGCGCGGCTTGCCGCCCTGCGCAGGAGGAGACACGGGTTCTGGTCCCTTGATCTCGTCGGGCATTGAATGCCTCTCTATAGCTGCCGGTTCGATTGCCGGCCCAACTTCTAAGTTGTAGCAGCTTCAATCACAAACTATGACGTGCGTGGGTCACGGCAAACTGTGACTCGAATCACAAACTTGACAGGATTTTGAAGTCTCACAACTTATTGATTCTAAAAAGTCGCTGAAGTCGTCGAAAGCCTCACAAACAGGTTCCTGGTACGAAATCGGTACAATTTTTTTTGAAATCGCGATTGAGCGTTGGCGCTCCATTCGTCAGTCTATCTCCATGGCTGGATAATCGATCGTAATGGGGCGGCAACCTTCTCTTGCAGACCGACACTGTCGGTTTTTGTTTCGAACCAGTGCCGTGCATAGCAAGCGCTCGCCTTCTCAGAAATCCCACTTGAGTCTGCACCGTGCCGAAATCCACCGAATTGTGCGAGCCCTCGTCGCGCCAATCGGGCATACAGCACGAGCCCGATCGCATCGCTCGCGGTGATGGAAGCCTGAAGTAAAGCCTTAGCCGCCTCGATATCTTCAGGGCCTCCACGTTGGGCTAGCATGTCCGCATACCAGTAGCGGGCGATCGGCTGTGCCGTAACGTAGGGGACAGCCTCTATGCGCGCAATGGACGCGCGATGATGCTTTTCGGCAGACGTCCAGTTTCCAGCACCGGCTGCCGCGATACCCGCAGCAGTCAGAACGGGAACCCCACCACGCTGCGATCCCATTCGGTGGCGATTTTCTCCGCTTCTAATTGCAAATGTCCGGCGATCCGCTTTTGTGACAAGTTCCTCCGCCGTTTCGATTCTGACTCGCTTGCGTTCGCCACTGCCGCAGAACCACTACACCCAGTCCAGCGCTCCTTTTTTCCAGATCCAGATATACCCGACAATCAGGATCCCGAGGAAAATCCCCATCTCCAGCAGCCCAAACAATCCAAGCAGCTTGAACTGCACTGCCCACGGAAACAAGAAGATTGTCTCCACATCGAACACCACGAACAGGATGGCTACGATGTAAAACCGCACGGTGTAGCGTGCGCGCGCGTCGTCAAACGGCGTGATGCCGCACTCATAGGGCATCAACTTTGTTTCATGGGGCTTTCGCGGTCGGATTAGGTGGAAGATGGCCAGCGTTCCCGCAGCTACGGCGAAAGCGACGAAAGCAAAAGTAAAAATCGGTACGTAATTTTGCGGCATGAATCAGCCCTTACCGGCCACCCCGAACGTGACCCGCATTCTCAATGAACGGCTCACTATATAACCTCAAGCGCCACGATTCAATGATACGCGTCACAAATTCCATTGCACGGCCAACTTAGGTTATTCACTACAGAGATCACAGGGGACACCGAGAACTACTGAATTGAATTCGATTCTACTTTGGCCCCTGTGTTCTCAGTAGTGAAAGCCTTGCGACATCTATAATTGAAGATTCACCCATACGCTAGGACCGCACTTTGGCACTTGACCAGAAAATCTACGACCTTCGAAAAGACAAGCTGAAGCAGATCGAGGCGTTAGGCCAGCTAGCCTACCCCTATCGCTACGATACCACGCACAGCATCCCCCAAATCGTCGACCAATACTCGCCCAAAGCCGCCGAAGAGCTGGAGAACCCGCGCGTCAACGTCAGTGTGGCCGGGCGCATCATGTCCATCCGCATCATGGGGAAGGCGGGATTCGCTCATATCCAGCAAGGCGGGAAGCGGCTCCAAGTTTACGTCCGGCTCGATAACGTCGGCGGGAAAGGATTCGCGCTTTACAAGCTGCTTGACCTCGGCGACTACATTGGCGTAAAGGGTTATCTTTTCCGCACCCGGGCCGGTGAATTATCAGTCCACGTCGAAGAACTGACCTTTTTGGTCAAAGACCTGCTCCCCCTGCCCGAGAAATGGCACGGCCTGCAGGACGTCGAGACCCGCTACCGCCGCCGCTACGTCGATCTCGCGATGAACCCCGACGTGCGTGAGGTCTTCGTGAAGCGCGCCAAGGTGGTGCAGTCGCTTCGCCGCTTCCTCGACGCCAACGCCTTCGTCGAGGTCGAGACGCCTATGATGCAGCCCATCGCCGGAGGTGCGGTCGCCAAGCCGTTCGTTACCCACCACAACACGCTCGACATGGACCTCTACCTGCGCATCGCGCCTGAACTCTATCTCAAGCGGCTGGTGGTCGGCGGCTTGGACCGTGTGTACGAGATCAACCGCAACTTCCGCAACGAGGGCATCTCTACTCAGCACAACCCCGAGTTCACCATGCTCGAGTTCTACATGGCCTACGGTGACTACCATGACATGATGGACTTCACGGCGCGCATGCTCGGCCAGGTCGCACAAGACGTGAACGGCACATCAATCTCACACTTCAACGGACACGAAATCGACTGGTCGAATTTCCAGCGCCTTTCGATGCGCGACGCGATCATCAAGTTCTGGCCGGTGAACGCAGCTCCTAAGCCGGAGATGAAAGACTTCGCCACCGCCGAAGGCCTGGCTGCCTTGGTTAAGCGCTACAACTCGCACAGTCCCCACATTCCGTACGATACCAGCGCGCCAAACGGCAAGACCATCGCTGAGATTTTTGAGTTCGTGGCCGAACCGCACCTCATCCAACCGACATTTATCTACGACTTCCCTCTGGCCATCTCGCCGCTGTCGAAGAACAAGCGCGAGCCTGAGGAGAACGCTGACTGGGTGGAGCGCTTCGAGATCTTTGTCGGCGGTCTCGAGATCGGCAACGCCTTCAGCGAGCTCAACGATCCCGAGGAGCAGCGCCGCCGCTTCGAAGGCCAGCTGGCCGAGCGCGCCCGCGGCGACGAAGAGGCCCACCTGATGGATGAGGACTATATCCGCGCCCTCTCTTATGGCCTACCGCCGACCGCCGGCGAAGGCGTGGGCATCGACCGACTGACTATGCTGCTGACTGATTCGCGCTCGATCCGCGACGTCATCTTGTTCCCATTACTGCGCCCGCTGAAGCGCGAGGAGGAGGAAGCGCTCGAAGCTGCTGGTGAAGCGAATGAGGCAAAAAGCTGAAGCGGTTCTTCACCATCTAATTAAGCGGAGTTTAAGACTTATCGAATCATGATCATGAAAAAACACATCTATCTCGCACTGGTTTTTGTTTTCCTATTCTTGTTGTCAGTCGTTGCCCAAGAGCCGGTTCTGTTCGACGGCACCAATCCTGTCGTTCTGAGTTTCCAGAGCACATCCGCGCAAGGCACCGCCCTACCAACCAACGACTCTATCCCCCAATCAGCCCTCATCACTCCCGTTGATCTAGCCAACCAACTGCAATCCGCTAGGCAGAAGCCGCTCATCCTTAACGTCGGCCCGCACACACTCTACCTCCAAGCCCACATCCCCGGGGCTGAGTACATGGGAGCCGGCTCCAGCGATGCTGGACAGCAGAAGCTTCGTGAGCGCGTGAAGTCGCTGCCCAAGAACACACCTATTGTTCTCTACTGTGGATGCTGCCCCTGGAGTCAATGCCCCAACGTCCATTCCTCCTATCAATTGCTGCACTCGCTCGGCTACACCAACTTCAAGGTGGTGTACATGACTGGCGACTTCGGCACGGACTGGGTCGACAAGGGCTATCCTGTGGCCAAGGGTGAATAGCCTGCTGATGCGCGCCGCGTCAGTCGCCCCTATACTGGGACCGAGCCGGGCTTCAGACCGGCGGCACTAGATCACTATGTCCTCCAAGCGAGTCCTCATCTATAGCATCGTTACCCTGTGCCTGATTGGCCTCTACCTCGCCAGCCGCCGCGCTGCCCAGAAGCCCAAGTCCGCTGCTTCGGGCAATTCCGCGCCTGATTTCACGGTCACCGACATCAACGGAAAGAAGCTTTCGCTCTCCGACTACCGCGGTAAGGTCGTTCTGCTCGACTTCTGGGCCACGTGGTGCACGCCGTGCCGCGCCGAAATCCCGCACTTCGTCGAAATGCAGGAGAAGCTCGGCCGGCAAGGCTTCCAGGTCATCGGCATCTCCATGGACGACGAAGCCAAGCCCGTCAAAGAGTTCTACCAGCAGTACAGAATCAACTACCCTCTCGCGGTGGGCGACGACAAGCTGGCGCAGAGCTTCGGCGGCGTGCTCGGTCTGCCGGTGAACTTCCTCATCGATCGCGAAGGCCGAATTGTGAAGAAATACCTGGGTGCTACTGAAGTGTCGGTCTTCGACCAGGATGTCGCCGACCTGCTGGCACAGCACTGACCCCCGCGGACGTCCAACCTTTACAATTTCGTCGTGCCACACCCGAGCTTCGACCTCGATTCTGCAACCCGCCGCCGCCTCGGCTACGAACTCATCGACATTATCGATGCCTATTTCCAATCCTTGCCAACAAGGCCGGTGCAGCTTCCGCTCGAGCAGCGTTCCTTCGAACCCATGCGCGACTCGCTGCCCGAAACCGGCGTACTCGACACCCACATCGACACGGACGATCTTGCCCGTTTCTTGAGCCAGACCGCGAATGAACTAATCGAAAAAGGCTTCCATGTCCCCGCCGGGAACTACTTCGGACTGATGAACCCCACTCCGGCTTACGCCGGCGTTCTGGCCGAAGCCCTCGTCGCCGCACTCAATCCCCAACTGGCCACCATGGCACGGTCGCAACTCGCCTCCAAAATCGAAGTCCAAACCGTTCGCTGGATCGGCGAGCGTTTCGGTTGGCGCCAACCCTTCGACGGTACCTTCACCAGCGGAGGCAACGAAGCCAATTTCAGCGGCCTTGCCCTGGCTCTCGCCCATCACTTTCCTGCTGCAGTCGAAGACGGCGTCGCTTCCATCGGCGCGCCACCGGTGGTATACGCCTCCGAAGAGGCCCACCATTCGCTCGACAAGTCCATTGGGCTGCTCGGCTTGGGGCGAAAAGCGATACGCCGTGTGCCGGTCACCGACCGTATCCAGCTTGATCTGGCCGCGCTGCAACGAGCCCTCCACAATGACCGCCAACAGGGTCGCCAGCCATTCTGCGTTGTCGCCACCGCTGGAACCACCAATTCCGGCGCCATCGACGATATTGTTGCCCTCGCCGATATCTGCCGGAGTGAGAGTCTCTGGCTGCATCTGGACGGCGCCTACGGTGCTTCCACCGTCTTCAGCGACAATCATCGTCACTTGGTCAACGGCATCGAATACTGTGACTCAGTCACCATCGACCCGCATAAGTGGCTGGCCATGCCCTTCGCCTGCGGAGCCATCCTCACGCGCCACCCGGAAACTCTGCACCAGGCCTTTGCGGTCAGTACGCCCTATATGCCCAAGACCGCTCCCGGCCTGCCCCTCGACAATTTCAAAGTCAGCACGCAATGGACGCGACGCATGAATTCGCTCAAGCTCTGGCTGACGCTCAAGCTGCACGGTCGCGTCGCCTACCAGCGTCACATTGACCGCCAGATGCAGCTAGCATCCGCGTTCGCCGATTGGGTTCGCGAGAGTAAGCACTTCGAGCTTGCTGCACCGATGTATGTGCCGATTCTGAATTTCCGCCTGAAGAATGCCGGCACAGGCGACATCCTCGTCCAGCGCCACCTTGCGCTGGTCGATCATGTCACCCGCGACGGCCAGCGTTGGATATCCGAGACGCGTGTCTGTGGGCGAAGCATCCTCCGCGCCATGGTAATCAGCTATTTGACAGACGAACCCCACATTTCCGCGCTACAGAGCGCGCTTGCCGAGGCCGCCGAATCCCAGTAAGACCTACCGCTCAGCTTCGCGGAGGCGGTGGATTACTCTCGCCCAATTGATTTTGTCGCTTGTGCGCTGTAACCCTGCGCCTGTGACGTACGCCACAGACGCTTCGGTCAAGCCTGCGCAGAATCGATGAATGGAGGACTAGCCATGTTCCCCATCGTCGCTACGCGACAGGTCGCGCGAGGCATCAAGCTGTTCGAGATCAAAGCGCCGCGGATCGCCAAAAAACAGCGCCCCGGCCAGTTCGTCATCGTTCGCCTCAACGATACGGGCGAACGTATCCCCCTCACGCTGGCCGACGCTAATCCCGAGGCCGGCACCATCACCATTGTCGTGCAGGCCATAGGCAAGACGACCAGGCTGCTGAACATGCTCGAGGCGGGCGACTCTATCCTCGATGTCGTCGGTCCGCTTGGGAAGCCGTCCGAGATTGACAACTTCGGCACAGCCGTGGTCGTCAGCGGCAGCGTCGGTAGCGCCATGGCCTATCCCACAGCCCGCGAACTCAAGCGGGCGGGAAACAAGGTCATCTCCATCGTCGGTGCACGCAGCAAAGACCTACTGGTGCTGGAAGACGACGTCCGCCAAGTCAGCGACGAGACTTACGTACTTACCGACGACGGCACCGCCGGCGAGAAAGGCCTGGTCACCAAGAAGCTCCAGGAATTGGTCGAAGCCGACAAGGTGGACTACGTGCTGGCCTGCGGTCCAGTTCCCATGATGCGAGCGGTTGCCAATATGACCGCACCCAAGAAAATCAAGACCGTTGTCAGCCTCAACTCCATCATGGTGGACGGCACGGGCATGTGCGGCGGCTGCCGCGTGTTGGTGAACAGCCGCAGCCAGTTTGCGTGTGTGGATGGGCCAGAGTTCGATGCCAGCCAGGTAAACTTCGATGTGCTCACGCAGCGAAACAACATGTATCGCGAGCAGGAAAAGAAGAGCATCGAGTTGTTCCAGGCCAATCTGGAAGCCGAGTTGGCCAAGCTTCGTGAAAGCAATCGGCGGCACGCCTGTGCGCTGGAAGTCACCTTGGGGGAGGTCGCCCAATGACGGACAAGCCCGTAAGCCACAATCCACTACCCAACAAGGAACGCGCTAAGTTGCCTCGCCAGCGTGTGCCGGAGCAGGAGCCCGAAATCCGTGCCCACAATTTCCAGGAAGTGAACTTGGCTTTCCCGCCCGAGATGGCGCGCCGGGAGTCGCTGCGTTGCATTGAGTGTCCTAAGCCGGGTTGCATCGAGAAATGCCCCGTGTCGGTGAACGTTCGCGCTGTGATCGATCTCATACTCGCCGATAATTACCTCGGCGCCGCTTCGAAGGTGCGCGAAGACAATGCACTGCCCGCCATCACCGGCCGCGTATGTCCCGTGGAAGACCAGTGCGAGTCAGGGTGCGTTCTGGGCAAGAAAGGCGAGCCGGTCGGAATCGCTTACCTGGAGCGCTTCGTTGCCGATTGGGAGCGCCAGACTGGTCAGTTCGGCTCGCCCGTTGCAGCTCCGGCGACCGGCAGAAAGGTCGCTCTTATTGGCAGTGGCCCTGCCAGCTTGGCCTGTGCCGGTGACCTCATCCAAATGGGACACCAAGTTCATGTCTTCGAAGCGCTGCACGAACTGGGCGGAGTACTGGTGTACGGTATCCCCGAATTCCGCCTGCCAAAAGAGATTGTTCACCACGAGATCAACGTGCTGCGACGCCGCGGTGTGGTCTTTGAAACCAATGTGGTCGTGGGCAAAACAGTGACCATCGACGAACTCATGCACGAAGAATGCTTCGATGCGGTTTTCATAGCAACCGGCGCCGGACTGCCACGCTTTCTCAACGTTTCCGGCGAGCACTTCAGTGGCGTCTACTCGGCCAACGAGTTCCTTACCCGCGTAAACCTGATGCGCGCCTATCGTTTCCCCGAATTCGACGAGCCCCTGTATCCGTGCAAAGATTGCGACGTCATCGTCGTAGGCGGCGGGAACACTGCCATGGACGCGGTGCGCAGCGCACTGCGCTTGGGTGCGAAGAGCGCTAGCATTTACTACCGCCGCACCGAGAAAGAGATGCCTGCCCGCGCGGAAGAAGTGCACCACGCCAAGGATGAAGGCGTTCACTTCAAGATGCTGGTGAATCCGGTCGAGTTCTTGGGCGACGAGAAAGCAAACCTGACGGCCGTAAAGTGCATTCGCCAGGAACTGGGCGAGCCGGACGACTCCGGACGCCGCAGCCCGGTACCAATCAAAGGCTCGGAATTTGTCGCTCCCTGCCAGGTGGCGATTATTGCCGCCGGCACCTCGGCGAATCCACTAATCCAATCAACGACTCCAGGACTGGCGACCACCATACACGGCTACATCTCGGCCAATGAGGAGACGTTGGCGACGTCGAAGCCCGGCGTGTTCGCCGGTGGCGATATTGTGACGGGCGGCGCGACCGTGATCTTGGCTATGGGCGCCGGCCGCAAAGCCGCAAAATCGATTAACGAGTATTTGCAGAGCTCGCATGGTGTTGGGGTCCAAGCGGAAAAGGCTGTGATTAACTAGCGGCAATGTTTCGTGCTAGGCACGACTCAGTCGTGCCAACGAGGTCTTTATTTCGATCTGCCGCACAGCTCGGGTTTTCCCGAGTGTTGCTGTCCCATCGCCTTGTACCAAAAAGGGCGAGACAGAAGACGCGCCACAAGGGTGGGAGCTCGAATTCAGGCGGGCAAAAGAAAGTCGTTGGTGGAGGGCTTTTAGCCCTGGCTCTGGCGCTGCAAGAAAAAGCGCAACATTGTAGTGTGATGTTTATCCTAGCCAGATGGGCAATCACGCGGTATGACCGTGCCAGACGCGGTATAATGCATGTTACTGTTTACCAGTCAAACCGCATCTCCACCTTCCTTATTGCGTGTGAGCGCAGTGACAATCCCCGGAGGTACCCATGCCACACCCAATCAGATTTGCCCCCACACCCGATATCGGTTCTCTTGAATTGACCGAAGAAATCATACGAAGGCGGGCATACGAATTGTTCGAGCTGCGTGGCTGGCACCACGGACACGACGTTGAGGATTGGCTTGAAGCAGAAGCGGAAGTGTTAGGAAAGAAAACTGCTGCCGCTAGCTATGAAAACAAAGATCGGTCGAAAGTCGCCTCGGCCGCCTGATCCCAAGAGAACCACCATCGGGTCCCAGAATTTAGCACCAGAGATAAGTAGGGTCTAGCTTTTTGTTTATACCCACAGCCCTGCCGAACCACCCACCCACTCCAGATCACGGTTGTGGTCCACTCCCATCATCATCCCGCGGCCCATCCGGATCAGCGGTAGCACCGCCGTAAGTTGCCCCTCATCCGGCCAGACGTACATGATTCGCACTTCCATCTGCGTTTTGCCATGCGGGGTGTCGATCACTGGCTCGAAGCGCATGCGCTCCTGAATGATGTAATTGTGCCGCTCGCCGGCGGCAATGGCTTCTATATCAGCCTCGGTGGGTGCGAACTTGATTCCCGTGCCGGCGAAAGAGAACAGTGGCTTCAGGATGTAATTCTCATTGTCTTCAGGAATTGTCGGGTTCTCATCCAGAAACCGCGTGTCCGGTACGCACGGATGGCTGAGGTACGGAATCGAGAACTTGCTGATGCGGAAATACCAGTTGGGATGCCCCGCCCACTCCAGGTCGAGCGGCTCGCGAATGTCGAACGGTAGCTTAATGCCCTTGCGCTCGAGTTCATCCACGATCGTGCGGTTGTAGATGCGCTTAACCTCAACCTCGCTGCCATTCTTCGGGTAGTACAGCTTTTTGCCGCGCTTCCTCAGCGAGAGCACATCGACGATTGCGATCCCCAGCTCTTTTTGTGTGACCAGAAAATCCGGCAGCGTCTTCTGGTTCTGTGGATCGATTTCCATCAGGATGACCTGCTCGGGATCATGTGCGCCAACAATCAGCTCTCGCATGAGCTGGCGATACGAGTCGTGGTTGAACCCCCCGAGGTAGATGCCGAGCCCCTGGTGAAGCCCGTAGTGCTCGATGTAATGCTGCGCCGACAGCGGCTGATAGCCGTACAGAGTAGGGAAGGCTTGCAACTCGACCAGTTTGGGATCGAGTCCGCCCTTGGCATTGCGGACTACACCGAAATCCACCGAAACAAACATGGGTCGCGGCGACTGGTTGGCGACGTTGTACTCTGGCGGCACGGTCTTGTCGGAGACCCGCAGGTACTTGGGATTGGTCAGCAACTGCATGACCAGCTCATGGCCGTACCGCGCCATCCGGTCGAGCAGTTCCTTGGGCAGGAAGCACGGCGTTTCCGAGACGCGAAACTGAATCGGCGTACCGCAGGCCTTCGCCAGCGAGTCGAGAAAATCTCGGTACTTTTCCGGCGTAAAGTTGCGGTTGAACTCCTCGCGCAGTGCGGGGATCATCTTATGCCTCGATCAGAAAACTGCCTTTCTCCATGATCTGCTGGCCGTCCACCCAGATATCGAACCGCGTGCCGACCACGTCAATGTGCGTGCTGGAGTACCATTTTGCACCCGTGTGATGTCCGTAGGGATTGCCGAAGGCGATGTGCAGGCCAGGGAACTTTTCGTCCTGCAGAATGTTGCCAGAAATGCGCTTCAGCTCCAGATTCGTTCCGATGGCAAACTCGCCCACCAGGTCGCTGTTCTCATCCGTGTGCGTATACGCCCAGAACTCCTGCTCCAGCGCCTTGTTCTCGCTGAAGATCTCGGTGATACGGTTGCCCTTCATGAGAATCGTCAGCGGCTGATGCTGCAGGTTGGGATACTTCTCGCACAAGTAATCGCCCACCACTCCATCGACCACGTAGGTACCGTTCACTTCCCCTGGCGTGGTGAAAATCTCACCGCCCGGGAGATTGCCCCATTTCTCAGGGCTGATGATGCCGCTGGTCTTGATCCATTTGTAGTTCGCATTGAGGTCTGCAGTGAGATCGCTGCCCGCCGGATTCTTCGCGCGCACTTGTTTTGCCTTGGTCACAATGTCCATGACCTTCTTGCTCAGTGCATCCACCCGATTGAAATCGGCGCGCATGCCTTCCAGCATGATCTCGTGGCTGATGTTGACCATGTGCGCGTGACGCATCTGCCGCCGGTTCACTATGTCGGTCATCTGCATGCGCGACTTCAGCTCGTTCTCCTGCACGCGCACGGCAAAAATGCTGACCTGGCTCGATTCCATGTCATCCGCGATTTCCTTCGGTAACCCGGTGAGCGGACGCTCAGCGACCTCCTCCAGCACGAATGTCTTGAAGGGCGCTCCAACTTTGACCAGTTCTTTGGTGAGGCTGGCTGCAATTTCACGGCAGGCATTGTCGGTTATTACCGTAACTTTGTCGCTGGAGCGAATGCGCAGGCAGGTATTCACCGCGTTGCGAGCGCCGGGTGAAAGCTCGGGATCGAACGGCAATGTGGTCAGATCAGTTAGCAATGGTGGCGTCAATGAAACTCCCTTTCCAAATTCATGAGCAGAATCTTTACTGTCGCGCGGGCTCGTTTTCGAAAATCCCAACCCGCGTTTCTTCCACGATGTAATCCACAACTTTTTTCAGGTCACCGGTCTCGCGGTAAACCTTAAGCTGGCGATCGGCGCCGGTACCCAGCTTGAGCATTTCGTGGATGTACTCGATTTCATCGCGTGAGCCCAGTTCATCCACCACATCATCGATGAGGTGGAGGTACTCATACATCAGCTTGGTCAGCGGTACCTCCTCTTCCTTGCCGAAATCGATCAGCTTGCCTTCGAGGCCGTAGCGTGAGGCACGAAACTTGTTTTCGCTGATCAGCGCCCGCCCATAGATGCGGTAGCTCTTGTTCGATGCATGAAGCTTCCACAGCATCGCCGCAGTAGCCTGAATCAATGCCGTAATGGCAAGCGTCTCGTCGAGCCGCATGGGAATGTCGCAGACACGGATTTCGATCGTCTCGAAGAACGGATGCGGCCGGATGTCCCACCAAATCTTCTTCCCGTTATCGATGCAGTTGGTCTTAACCAGCAGGTTGACGAAGGTTTCATAATCCGCCCAGTTGGCGAACACGTCAGGGATACCGGTACGCGGAAAGCGCTCGAAGACTTTACTGCGGTAAGACTTGAAGCCGGTTTGCATCCCCAGCCAGAATGGCGAATTCGACGACAGCGCCAGGATGTGCGGCAAGAAGTACCGCATCGAATTCATGATGTGGATGGCTGTGTTCCGGTCTTCAATCCCGATATGCACATGCAGGCCAAACACAAGGTTGGCACGCGCAATCAGCTGCATGTCTTCCACTACTTGCTTGTAGCGTTCGTCGGGATAAATTTCCTGCGTCTTCCAGTCGGCAAAAGGATGCGTGCTCGCCGAGCCCAGCAGCAGCCCGTTTTCTGCCGCCAAGCTGATCATCTCGCGCCGCAGGTTTCGCATGTCCTCGCGCGCTTCCTTGATGTCGCGGCAGACTTTCGACCCGACCTCAACCACCGCCTGATGCATCTCAGGCTTCACCTTTTCAGCGATTTTGCGCTTCGCCTTGGGCAGGATTTCCGTCTGGATGTGCGACCGTAGATCGCGAGTTTCCGGATCAATTGTCTGGTACTCCTCTTCGATCCCGATGCTGAGGCTGGGCCGCTTCATCGTGCTTTAACCTTTCGCGGCGGTAGCCGGAACTTGCACTCCTACCCGGGTGCCGGAAGAAGGCTCCCCGGCGAGGAAGGTGCTCCAACGATACTCGGAAATCTTGCCGGTGTGCTCCTTGGCTTTGCGAACCGCCAGCTCGGCGACGGCGTCCACAATCCAGTGGAAATTCTCCTCGCCCACGGAGTGAATGTCAGCGTCAGGTGCTGGGTTCATGAAGTCGATCGCGTACGGAATGTCGTCCTCGCAGGCGAACTCGACGGTGTTCAGGTCGTAGCCGAGCGCCTTGCACAAGGTGATCGCGTCCCGCTCCACCCGAGCTAGCAATTTGGGATCAACCGGCGGCCCGTTCTTCACATAACGCTCATGAAAAGGCGCCGAGGGATCGTACTGCATCATATGCACCTTCTCTTGCCCCACCACATAACACCTAAAGTATTCCTTGAACTTTACGCCTCGCTGCAGGGTCATGCACAAATCCCGGCTTTGGTCGTAGGCGTGGAAGAATTCTTCGGGGTTGTTGACCTTGTACACGTCCTTCCATCCGCCACCGTCAAAGGGTTTGAGAAACGCCGGGAACCCTACGTAGCTGAAGATGCTTTCCCAGGGCATCGGAAACTGCAAGTTGCGCATCGAGCGGTCGGTCGTGCCTACTGGATGCTGCTTGTGCGGCAGTAAAACGGTGCGCGGGATCGCAACTCCCAACTTTGCACCTAAAGCGAAGTTAAAGAACTTGTCGTCAGCGCTCCACCAGAATGGATTGTTGATTACGGTCGTACCTGACAGCACCGCGTTTTTCAGGTATCCCCGATAGAAGGGAATATCGTGCGAGATGCGATCCACGATGACTTGGTATGGCGAGGGCTCGGCCATGCGGACCTCGCCCACCTGCGCCAGTTCAGCCTGAATGCCCGGCTCGTTCATGTAGTTGATCTTGTCCACCAGGGCTGGCGGGAAGGTGGTCTCCATACCAAAAATGACGCCAATTTTCTTCACGACTTTTTCTCCCCCGAAGCGGAGCAGCGTCGCTGGTGACCGCTCATGCTTCACAAACGCTGTGGAATTGCCCTGAAGGCACGCCGGGCCGCGCTCGATCAATATCCTTCATTTTATGGGATAGGCAGAGGATTTGCCACGCCGAATAACCCCCGTCTGGGAAAACCTCGATCGGGCTGATTGAACCGCAAGGACGGTCGGTTTGCGACAACAATAAGTCAGGGCAGGACCTTGATCGTGCCGAATCAGACTATCTTTTGCTTGTGCTCCTGCCGCTTCTTCACAAATACACCCTCGCCATCGGCCGCCACCACGGCCAATCGTGATAACTGCGGTCGCCCCACACATACAACTCATGCCGGATCCCTCGCGCCCTCAAGATCGCGGCAAACTGCTCGTTGCGTTCCCAGCACATGTCCCACTCGCCGGTCGCTAGCACGGTACGGATGTGGTTGTACTTCCATCCGTCGGTGCAGTTAGCCAGGTAGTCCGGCGGGCTGTTGAAGTACACGTCGTCGCTATACCAGCCGTCCATGAAGCTCTTGATATCGAACGACCCGCCCATGCAGATACACGCATTCACCATCTCTGGATGCCGGAAGGCGAAATTGACGGCGTGATAGGCGCCGAAGCTGCAGCCAGTCACCGCAACATAGGGCGTCCAGTTCCTGTTCCACATCAGCGGAATGACGTCATTGATGATGTAGCGCTCATACTGCATTTGCCGCTGCACGCGCCAGTAGGGATGCGCCCACTTGTTGTACCAGCTCTCACTATCCACGCTGTCCACGCAATAAATCTGTACCTCGCCGCTGTCGAGCTTGTCGGCCACAGCGTCCACCATCTTGTTATCTTCGTACTCGTAAAAGCGCCCTTGCGAGGTCGGAAATACGAGAACCTTTCGCCCCCCCCAGCCGAATGCGAGCAGTGACATTTCCCGCTGAAGGTCTTTCGACCACCACTTGTGAAATTCGCGATGCACGATGAGGCGCTCCTCGCTTAAAAATTTGCTGGAACGAGAACCGACTTGCTAATCTAAGGAACCACTTCGCATCTCTGGCAGGACGGAAGCTGCGGTCCGTATTTCAGGCGGCGAGTGGAAGCTCCATATTACAAGAATGTCCACTGAACCGTTCCTGAGCCGTGATGCTTCGCTCCCAATTGCAGAAATGAGACCGCGCCGCCGCACCAGCAGCCTGCAGTCGCGCCTGTACAAGCACGAACAGTTTGTGTCTGCCCTGAGCGACGAGAGACACGACTTCATGGTCTATGTGCCGCAGGCCTTTCTGGACGAGCCAAACCGCTTTTTCCCAGTCCTCTTCCTGCACGATGGCCAGAACCTGTTCGACCCTCAGACTTCCTTCATCAAGGGCAATTACTGGCGTATGGGCGAAACAGCCGATGCCCTGATTGCCTCCGGAGAAATCCAGCCGCTGGTGATTGTCGGGATCTACAACAACGGTGAGAAACGCGTCGACGAGTACACGCCTGTGGAAGACAAGCGCCTCGGCGGTGGAAAGGCCGACGCCTACGGGCAAATGGTTGTAGAGGAGCTGCGGCCCTTCGTCGCCCGCCAATACCGCACGCTAGCAGGCCCCGAGAATTGTGGCCTGGGCGGTTCATCGCTGGGAGGGCTGGTGACGATCTATCTCGGCATGCGCTATCCCGAGGTGTTTGGAAAATTGGCCGTACTGTCGCCCTCTGTGTGGTGGCGAGATCGGGTGATTCTTCGATTCGTCGAGCAGCTTCGCCAGAAAACCGGCCAGCGAATCTGGCTCGACATCGGAACCAAAGAAGGGAAGCGCGCCTTGCCCGATGCCCGCGCCCTGAAGCGCCTTCTGGTGAAAAAAGGCTGGCGGCTGGGCAAAGACCTTGAGTACCGAGAAATCGACGGTGCCCAACACAATGAGAACGCTTGGGCCGAGCGCGTCGGCCCCCTGCTGAAATTTCTTTTCCCCCACCGGGCATAACAAAGTTCAGATTTTGAGGGGGCACAGCTTCAGCCGTGCTGTATGGGCTTTCTTTTGTTGCCATCCCCAGCGGCCTCAGCCCCGAGGGGTCTGCTTTAAGAGCCACTGGCGACAGCAACCCCCCTGTGCTCGTGACCTGCATGACCGCTTTCCTGCGGTTGGTGGCGTAATAGGCGCGTTATGTAAATCAGCCGATGCGACAGTCCTCGATCTTGCCGCAGGCGTCACCCTCTTCTCGTGGCGGCTTAGGGCTACGCCTGTTGGCACGATGTGCACAACGGAATACTCAATCAATCGGCTTGTTCATGGCATGTCGGAGCAAGATGTCACCCCACTGATGGGTGTACCGGATTCAGTCGACCCCTGCGGAAGTATCGGTGGCAAACCGGACGGATTTGTTCGTGAATACCCTTACAGCAGCTGAGACCTCACAATGCAGGTTCCCGAGCAACGTGGGCTGTGTGTTTTTGATGAATATGGAAAAGCCATAAACACGTAACGGTACGTTTCGCCATAGCCGGTCGCCTCATCCACGCGCTCTTCGCCGATCCCCCCAGTCGACGCGAATCCCTCTTGCGGTACTTCTCTTTAGGTGCTGACACCAATAACTGATGGCTGACAGCCTCGAGATAAAAGCCCCTGCGCCTCCGTTCACTCATCACATCCTCCGGTGACGCACACTCTCGCCAATCCACTCCTAATTCGGCAAACTCATCACGGGAGACCACGCTTGGCATCAGTCATCACCGCAATCGAACCGGCTGTCGCAAATCGCATTCGCTCGCTCGAGCGACTCATCGGCAATACCCCTCTCCTCGCCATCGATTTCGAACTTCGGGGCCGCCATCGCACCATTTACGCGAAAAGTGAGCACCTGAACCTTACCGGCAGCATCAAGGACCGCATGGCGCTCCACATATTGCGCCGCGCTTATGCTGAAGGACACCTCCATGCGGGCGACACCATCGCCGAAGCCACTAGTGGCAACACCGGCATTGCATTCGCCGCGCTCGGCCGGGCGCTGGGGCATTCCGTCGTGATCTTCATGCCCAACTGGATGAGCCGCGAACGCATGGACCTCATCCACAGCCTCGGCGCGCGCATCGTGCCGGTGACCAAGCAGCATGGAGGCTTCCTCGGCAGCATCCGCATGTCAGAGGAAATGGCCGAAAGGCAGCCGCGTGTTTTCTTACCGCGACAGTTCTCGAACTCCGCCAACGTCGAGGCCCATGCACAAACCACGGGACCTGAACTTTATCTCCAACTCAAGTCAGAAGGATTGACGGCCGATGCTTTCGTGGCTGGTGTCGGCACCGGTGGCACAGTGATGGGCATTGGCAAGTACCTGAAGCGATGCAATCCGCTGACTCGCGTCTATCCCATGGAGCCCTCCGAGTCGCCAACCCTATCCACCGGCTGCAAAGTCGGGCAGCACCGTATCCAGGGCATCTCCGACGAATTTGTCCCCGCAATCCTTCGTCTCGACGATCTCGAGCCAGTGGTGGACGTCCACGATGGCGACTCCATCCTCCTGGCGCAGAAGCTGGCGAGCGAACTGGGACTCGGAGTAGGCATCAGTTCAGGCGCGAACTTCCTGGCTGCGGTAAAGGTGCAAAATGAGCTAGGAAGCGATGCAGTCGTGGCCACCGTCTTGGCCGATGACAACAAGAAATACCTCAGCACCGACCTGCTACGCGATGAGCCTGTCAGGTCGCATTACCTCAGCCCGGAGATCACGCTCAAGCAATTCCGCACCACCCGCCGCGTTTGCAACCTCTGCAGCGACCTGGCGGAATGCGCGGAAAAACTTTTGGTGCACCATGAAGGATAGCCACAAATGTGGCTACACCATGCTGGCCCGACGGCTCGGGCCAAATAAAGGGCAAAATGATGATCGAGGTGCGCACCGGCGATATCTGGGGCTTCCCTGCGCTTGCCGAGAGCCCTTATCCCATCCACGCAACCAAATCCGATCCGCACCGGTCGCGCCCTGTATCTGGGCAGGTTCGTGCTGAGCGACGCTGTTCGCTGACCAGCAAGTAGCCTGGGGTTTACCTCGCCGCCGAAACGGACTACAGTGCCAGCAAACAATTTGCTCGGCCCCAGAGGATCGGCCGTTTTCCATAGTGCCGAGCTGCGAGGTCCCATGAGATTTGACTGGATGATTAAGCTTTTACTCGTCGCATTCGTGATCTTGCTCGCCATAGTGGTATTCCGCCCCGTTGCGCAGCCTCCGTCGGTCCTGGCGCAAGGTGGCTCGCCATACCCGTACTGGATTGAGCAGGGCACGGTCTCCCTGCGCAAGCCCGACGGCAATATCACCTGGGGCAAGGTAGTCGTTGATATGCGAACTGGCGATGTCTGGGGCTTCCCCATGAAGGCGCAGAACACGCCTTATCCGGTATACGGCCCCAGCGACAACCCCAAGGTGTCACATCCCATGTACCTGGGCCGCATGGCCTTTGATGAAGCCGTTCGGCACTAGCCCAGCATTCGCAACCCTGAGTGGACACCCGGGTTGAATTTGAGGGAATCATGAAGCTTCTACGAACCGCAGTCTCGACGTCATGGCTACTGCTCCTCATCGTGTTTCTGCCGACCCTGGCCTCGGCACTCACGCCACCCAGCTCTAACAGCCTCGATGTCAAGGTAGACGGCAGCAAGCGCTGGGTCGACTCCGGCATGGATGTTACCGCTGGCGACAAGCTGCACATTACGGCGACCGGCACCGTGGATTTCAGCGATAAGCCAGGTGTCACTCCCGCAGGCGCTTCTCGCGACTGGAAGGATGCGCTGCGCGACCTCAGCGTCCCCAGCGCAGGTCGGGGTGCCCTCGTCGGCCAGGTCGGTAACGATCGCGCCGCCACTCCGTTCTCCATTGGGGCCGACGGCACCATCACTGTGCTAGCAACCGGTCGCCTGTATCTCGGTGTCAACCAGGACTCCTACTTCAAGGCCACCGGAACCTACAACGTTCACGTCGACCGTACGCCTGCGCCCAAGTCCGCGGCCAACACAACTAATTACAATTTTCAGCCGCTGTTTCAGACCTTACAGACCAATCTGCCCTACCGGGTCACCGACCAGCCCACGCCCGGAGGCAATCAGGGAGACCTGGTCAACTTCGTTCTCCTGGGCAGCCAGAAGCAGGTAACCGATGCCTTCAAGGCAGCCGGTTGGATCCTTCCCGACAAGACGGACCAGCAGGCGGTGGTCAGCGCGATCATAGCTACCTTGAACAAAGAAGCCTATGTAACCGTTCCCATGAGCACCTTGTATCTCTTCGGCCGCGGACAGGACTACGGTTACGCCCGCGCCGAGGCCGTCAAGGTCATCGGTGAGCGCGACCACTTCCGCATCTGGCAGACGCCCTTCAAGGGCCCTAATGGTGAGACTCTCTGGGCTGGCGCGGGCACGCACGACGTCGGTATCGAAAGAGACCAGCGCAAGCAGAACGCTATCACTCACAAAATCGACGCCAACGTTGACGGTGAGCGCGACTTCATCGCTGAAACCTTGGAGCAGGTCGGCGCGGTCCAGGCCAAGGCCTATCTCGACCGTCCCAAACAGGTGAAGGAAACGAAGACCGCGACCGGCGGCGAGATCAAGTCCGACGGCCGCACCTTGATAATTGTGCTGAAGTAAGAACACAGCCGAGCTTTATTCGGCGTCGCGCGGTTTTTATCAGCCGGCTTAGTTGGCGTGGCACGAAACAATGAGTCACGCCACGACTTCAGTCGTGCCGATGAGCGCTGTTTTTGGTTTTGCGCGCGGACATCAGTCCGCACGCCAGATGCAGAATCCGGCTTCCGGAGAAACCGCGTACTAAGTGCCGGTAGGAGCCCACAACTGACCACTGCCAACCGACAACTGATGTCTAGAATGTGGGCAACGCCGACCCCGCCTCTCCGAACTTGTACGACCCCAGCATCTTCAGATAATTACCGCGCAGGAACGCCGTCGGGTTCTCGATGTTCACTAGGCTCATGCTACCGCGCATCTGCGCGATGGACTGATACTCGTGATCTTCCATCCAACTCTCAATGCCCGCCAGCACCACGCCGATGTGCTCAATGCCGTATTTCAGCAGCGCCGACGTGAGCATCGCCACATGCGCCCCCGCCATCATCGACTTCAGAACGTCGGTAGCATCATGAACTCCGCCGGTGATCGCGATGTACGTCTCCACCTGGTGATACAGAATCGCCGCCCAATGCAATCTCAACCGCAGTTCATGGGGGCTGCTCAGCACCAGGTTCGGAACGACTTCCATCTCTTCCAGATCGAAATCCGGCTGATAGAAGCGATTGAAAATCACGATTCCATCTGCTCCTGCCTCCGAGAGCTTCTTGGCAAAGTTCGCCATCGACGTGAAGTACGGTCCTAGCTTTACCGAGATCGGAATCTTCACCGCCTTGCGCACCGCCCGCACCAGTTCGCAATAGCCGTACTCCAGCTGCTCTGACGTAATCGACGGATCGGTAGGAACATTGAAAATGTTCAGCTCCAGGGCATCCGCGCCCGCCTCTTCCATGTACTCCGCGTACCGCATCCAGCCGCCACGTGAATTCCCGTTTAAACTTGCGATGACCGGCACGTCGACAGCCTTCTTTGCCTTGTGCAACAGATCAAGATACCGCTCCGGCCCAATCTGGTACTTCGGCAGGTCCGGCAAGTACGTCGTCGACTCGGCGTAACTGTTCGCGCCATACTCCATAGCGGCGTCGAGATTCTCAGCCTCGGCCTCGATCTGCTCCTCAAACAGCGAGTACATTACGATTGCTGACGCTCCCGCATCGCGCAGCCGTTCGAAATTCTCCAGCTTCTCCGTAAGCGGTGAGGCCGACACCACAACCGGATTCTTCAGCTTCAGCCCCAGATAATTTGTCGACAGATCGATCATATGTTCCTCCCCTGTCTACTTCTCGAAGCTCATACTCGCCATGTGTTGGTACAGCTTCCAGCGCTCGTTCACGTTCTCCTGCGCCTCGTGGAGCAGCTTCTTGGCCTCCTCGGGATCGCTATTGACCAGCATCGTGTACCGCGTTTCGTTGTAGATGTACTTCTCCAGCGGAATCGTCGGCGCACGCGAATCCAGTTGGAACGGATTCTTGCCTTCTTTCGCCAGCGCCGGGTTATAACGGAACAGCGGCCAGTGTCCTGAAAGCACCGCATTCTTCTGCTGCTCGAGGCCGTACACCATGTCGTAGCCATGCGCGATACAGTGACTGTAGGCGATGATCAGCGACGGCCCGTCGTGCGCTTCGGCTTCCGCGAACGCCTTCATGGTCTGATTGTCATTTCCCCCCAGTGCGACGTGCGCTACATAGGCACGGCCATAATTGATGGCCATCATCGCAATGTCCTTCTTCGGGGTGTGCTTGCCACCGGCGGCAAACTTCGCCACCGCGCCGATCGGCGTCGCCTTCGACATTTGCCCGCCCGTATTTGAATACACCTCAGTGTCGAGCAGCAGAATGTTCACCCTCGCATCCGATGCCAGCACGTGATCCAGACCGCCATATCCAATGTCATAGCCCCATCCATCACCGCCGATGATCCACACGCTCTTGCGCACCAGTTCGTCGGCTACGGCAAGTAGATCTTTTGCGGCCGCAGACTTGTCGTTTGCCAGCTTTTCTTTCAGCGCCTTCACCCGCTCGCGCTGTGCGAAAATCCCCGCTTCGGTCGACTGGTCAGCGCTGAGAATCTCAACCGCCAGCTGCTCTCCGATGACCGGTGCCATGCGTTCTACCAGCCCTTCGGCGTATTCCTTCTGCTTATCAATCGCAAGCCGCATGCCCATGCCAAACTCAGCATTGTCTTCGAACAGCGAGTTCGACCACGCCGGCCCGCGACCATCGCGGTTCTTGCTATAGGGCGTGGTTGGCAGATTGCCGCCGTAAATCGACGAGCAACCCGTGGCGTTGGCGATGATCGCGCGGTCGCCGAACATCTGTGTCATCAGCTTGATGTAAGGAGTCTCACCACAGCCGGCGCACGCACCCGAGAACTCAAACAGCGGCTCGAGCAGCTGCGCGTCTTTCACCTGCGTGTGCGAAATCTTGTCCCGGTCAATTTCCGGAATCGACAGGAAGTACTTCCAGTACTCGTTGTACTTTTCGCGCAACGGCGGCTGCGCCTCCATGTTGATCGCGCGATGCTTGGCCTCGCTCTTGCTCTTCGCCGGACACACCGCTACGCACAGACCACAACCGGTGCAATCCTCAGGACCCACTTGTAGCGTGTATTTCAGCTCCGAAAATTCCTTCCACTTCGGCGGCGCCGTCTGGAAGCCGTCCGGCGCGTGATTGATCGCCTTCGGATCGTAAATCTTCGCCCGAATCACGGCATGCGGGCACACCAATACGCACTTTCCGCACTGGATGCAAAGCTGCTCGTCCCAAACCGGAATTTCCAGCGCGATGTTGCGCTTCTCCCACTGCGTGGTAGCTGTGGGGAACGTGCCATCTACCGGCATCGCACTGACTGGAACCAGGTCGCCTTCCCCCGCCATCATTGGCCCTTCGACCAAGCGCACAAACTCGGGCGCTTCCGCCGGAACCACTGGCCGCACTTCAAATCGAGAGGTGATCGCCTCCGGCACCGTCACTTCGTACAGGTGTTCCAGGGCAGAATCTACCGCCGCGAAGTTTTTGCGCACCACTGACTCGCCCCGTTTGCCATAGGTCTTCTCGATCGAGTGCTTAATAGAGGCGATCGCCTCTCCGCGCGGCAGCACCCCGCTGATCGCGAAGAAGCATGTCTGCATCACAGTGTTGATGCGGCCGCCCATGCCGGCCGCGCGCGCTACCTCCACTGCGTCAATCACGTAGAACTTCAGCTTCTTTTCCACTATGGTTCGTTGCGCCGAGCGCGGTAGGTTGTCCCAGACTTCGTTGGGCCCGAAGGGGCTGTTCAGGAGGAAAACAGCCCCTGGCACAGCTGCCTGAAGAACGTTGAGGCGCTCCATGAAGCTGAACTGGTGACAGCCGATGAAATTGGCTTTCGAAATCAAGTATGTCGAGCGAATCGGCTTCTTGCTGAAGCGGAGATGCGAAATCGTCACCGCGCCCGACTTCTTCGAGTCGTACACGAAATATCCCTGCACGTGCAGGTCAGTCTCTTCGCCAATGATCTTGATGGTGTTCTTGTTCGCGCCTACCGTACCGTCCGCGCCCAGGCCGTAGAACATAGCGCGCACCGTCTCAGCGTCTTCGGTTGAGAACTGGGGATCATAGTTGAGGCTGGTATGGGTTACGTCGTCCTTAATGCCGACTGTGAAATGGTTCTGCGGCGCTGGCTTTCGGCATTCGTCGAACACCGCCATCACCATTGCCGGCGTGAATTCCTTCGACGAAAGTCCATAACGGCCGCCAATCACTTTAGGGAAGCTCGCCATCGGCAGCTTGCCTGTGGCAATGCCTTCGGTCAGCGCAGTGACAACGTCCAGGTACAGCGGCTCGCCAATTGCGCCTGGCTCCTTCGTGCGATCAAGCACCGCGATGCCCTTAACCGATGCGGGCAGTGCCTTCAGGAAGTGTTCCACCGAGAACGGTCGGAACAACCGCACCTTTAGCACGCCCACTTTCTTGCCTTGCGCGTTGAGGGCTTCCATCGTCTCGTGTGCCGTTTCAGCACCAGAACCCATGATGGCGATCACTTCTTCCGCATCCGGAGCGCCGACGTAATCGAACAGACGATACTGACGGCCAACCACACTGGCGAACTTGTCCATGACGTTTTGCACGATTGTCGGGCAGGCCAGGTAGTAGGGATTCACCGTCTCACGTCCCTGGAAGTACACATCGGGATTCTGCGCCGAGCCGCGCAGCACGGGATGATCGGGCGATAGCGCTCGCTCACGGTGCGCCCGCACCATGTCGTCGCTGATCATGGCGCGCATATCGTCGAGCGAAAGCTGCTCGATTTTGGCGACCTCGTGCGACGTACGGAAGCCGTCAAAGAAATGCAGGAAGGGAATTCGCGCTTCCAGCGTCGCTGCATGTGCGATCAGCGCCAGGTCCATCGCTTCCTGCACCGAATTCGACGACAGCAGCGCGAAGCCGGTCTGTCGCGTAGCCATTGCGTCCTGGTGGTCACCGAAAATCGACAGCGCTTGCGCCGCCACGGCCCGCGCCGCAACGTGAATCACCGTGCTGGTCAGCTCCCCCGCGATCTTGTACATGTTGGGAATCATTAGCAGCAGGCCCTGCGACGAGGTGAATGTCGTCGCGAGCGCTCCCGCCTGCAGTGCCCCATGCAGCGCGCCGGCAGCACCGCCTTCGCTCTGCATCTCGATGACTTTGGGAACCGTGCCCCAGATGTTCTTCTCGCCGGCCGATGACCACGCATCGGATGACTCGCCCATCGGCGACGATGGAGTGATGGGGTAGATAGCCGCGATCTCGCTTACCCGATAGGCCACATATGCCACCGCCTCGTTGCCATCTAGGGTCACTTTCTCTCTCGACATCTTGCCTCCAGCTTCGTGCTCGCCCACAGGCGATGTTTGCGCTGAACCGGGGACGCAGTTCACGGGAGATGCATCCAGCGCAGCAGTGGACGTGGACTGGCTAACTTCAACATTCGGCATGACTTTGCTTTCCTGGATCAAGCTATGGTTGCGATCTTTTAAGTAGCTAGAAAATCGATACTTCACAAGATAGCCGCCGCTGTTCCATGTATCTGTGACCCCCGACCGCACAGGTCTGTGACCGCCGTCACATACTTATGGTTGGAGAACTGGGAAGCCCTTTACCGCCAAGTGCCCCGTTCACGCGAAGCTTGAGGAGCTCCTAACTACGCAGAAATTGCGTGCGAAATCCTGCCCTCGACATCAGAGCATTCGGCAAGCAACGTCACAGACCCCTGGCGCCAGGTTCCATAACTTCGTTTCTCCGAGCCAACAGGCTGAGCTCCTGTTTCGATTGAGATTCGCGAGAAATGCCCTGCTGGCGCTGACGTTCGTGTTCGCAGGCCCAATGCTTGGCTTCCATAACTCGGGCGCTACCGCCGGGCTCTGCATCACCAGCCATAAGACGGAGAATGCAGGGAGTACGGCGGCGCCAGTGAAATGCGCCGATTGCCACCAGGAAGAGGCGTAGAAGTTCAGTGTTGCTCGGCCGCTGCCTTCAGATGTTCCATAATCTGCGCGTAGAAATCGTCGATCCCGTTGAACATGATCTGAATTCCGATGCACACAAGGATGAAGGCTGACAGACGAATCAGGATGCTGGTGCCAGTCGGTCCGAGTAGCCGCTCCAGTTCATCTGAGAAGCGATAGCAGAGATAGATGGTGACACCAATGAACGCAACCCCGATGATGGAAGCTGCCGCGGTGGTTAGAAACTGCCGGTGCGATTGAGCCTGCGCGTTGCTGCCCAGTGTGAGAGCTACCGCTATCGAGCCGGGCCCCACCGTCAGCGGCATCGTGAGGGGGTAAAAAGCCTGCGTCAAGATCTTCTCGCTGCTCGGATGGGGGTCCAGGTTGCGGTCAGAGACGTTGCTCTGCTGATTCAGAATGCGCCAGCCAGAGATCATCACCACCAGGCCTCCACCCAACTGCACTGCCGCGATACTGACGCCGAAAAAGTCCAGTACATACGAGCCGACGAACAACGATGCGATCAACAGCACCATTCCGTTCACCGCAACCCGCATCGCCATAGTGCGCCGCACAGGCAAATCGTACCCGTAGGTCATCGAAGCGAAAATCGGCGCCATTCCAAACGGGTTGACGATGGGAAGCAATGCTGCGTAAACCAGCAAAACGCTGCGAACAATCGGGTAGGAAGTACGGAGCAACATAGCGGAAATGATACCTGTAACTCAGGCGTTCATCGGTATCCAATGTGAGTTGAAACTTCTTTGATTTCTGGGTTGAATGGTTAGACCAGCAAGAGCGAAACCACAGTTGTTACCAAGCGATGGCAATTCCTCCCCGCACCTTCGGCGCAATGCAGATGCGATTACGCGAGTCGCTGATTACCCGTGCGCTCGTGCTGCCTATTCAGGAGTTCATTCATATCCAGGGCATCAGCAGCGTGGTCCTGCTGGGTGCTGCGATGGTAGCTCTCATTTGGGCGAACTCTCCGTGGCAAGAGTTTTACCATCATGTGTGGGAAATGGAGTTACAGCTCTCCAGGATCCAACTGCCCGTGCACGCCTGGATCAACGACGCGCTTATGGCGATCTTCTTCTTCCTGGTGGGGATGGAGATTAAGCACGAAATCGTGCATGGGGAACTGGCCGATATGCGCAAGGCCGCGCTTCCAATTGTCGGTGCCCTTGGCGGAATGATCGTCCCGGCACTGTTGTACCTGGTGCTCAATCACGGTCGCCCCGGACAGAATGGCTGGGGAGTTCCCATGGCAACCGATATCGCTTTCTCCCTTGGCGTGCTGGGAATGGTGAAAGGCGTCCCCTCAGAGCTCAAAGTATTTCTGCTTACACTTGCCATCGCTGATGACATCGGAGCGATCATGGTGATCGCGTTTTTCTACACCGGTACGATTCACGTGAAGGCGCTCTTTGTGGCGGCCCTGATCTTGGGAGTCATGTACGTTCTGCGTCGGCTGGGTGCCTACCGCTCGATTTCCTACATCATCCTGGGTGCCATCTTTTGGGTGGCAATCCTTCAATCGGGAATTCACGCTACTATCGCCGGAGTCATTCTCGGCTTTCTCATTCCCACCACTCCTCGTCTCTCGCTCGAGGAGTTTCAGGACATCGGTGCCGATCTGATGAAACGCTTCCGAGCAGCCCAAAGCGAAGGAGATATGGCCGCTGCCTACCAGGTTTTGGGCTGCTTTGAACCGCTGCTTAGCGCGACCGAAGCGGAATCGGAACGATTTACCCGTAGATTGAATGACTGGGTCTCATTTGTCGTCCTTCCGCTGTTTGCGCTGGCGAATGCGGGAGTAACATTCAGCACGGGGGCCACTCAGGCCATGTTAACCAGTCACATTGCTTGGGGTATTCTGCTGGGCTTAGTAATCGGCAAGCCCATGGGGATAGTAGGATTCAGCCGATTAGCCGTGAAGCTTCGGATTGCCGCCCTGCCCAGCGGCGTGAACTGGTTGCAAATGAGCGGGGTCGGCATCCTCGCCGGCATCGGCTTCACGGTATCGATCTTTATCAGCTCGCTTGCCTTCGATACCCCGCTGCAATTGGCGGAAGGGAAAACCGCTGTGCTGGCGGCGTCTTTGATCGCGGGCTTTGCCGGTTATTTCGCCCTGCGGCACGAAGCGCGACGCGCGCTGGTTTTCGCGCCCGCCAAGGCGCTCGAGTAACTGGTGCCAGCTGTATGTGCGGTAGTGGGTGCCTTAGGGGAGATTTTATTTCCCGGCTCTTCTCAGGCTGATAAGCTAGGGGGCATAGGAAGCTTCGAATGCGTGTGACCCCGCGGATGGCAGCAGCCATCAGATGCGAGACATCTTTCAAAAGGAGCAAGTTTATGCGTTCTCGAATTGCGACAGTTTTGCTCGGAGCGTTACTCGTTCTGGGCCTCGCGGGATGTAGCAAGAAAGAGCAGGCCACGCAGACCCCGCCGGCATCGACCGGACAGGAAGCACAACAGGCCACAGCTCCAGCACAAACCCCACAGGCGGCCCCTCCAGCACAGCCCCCAAGCGACGCGACCACGCCGGCGACGACTACACCGGCACAGGCCCCTGCTGCCGCTCCCGTAGCACAGGAGCAGGCACCACCTCCGCCTCCGCCCCCGCCGCCGATCGTCATCCCGGCCGGTACGAACATTACCGTTCGCATGGGTGAGACGCTTTCCTCGAAGAGTGCGCAGGACGGGCAGCCTTTCACTGGTACATTGGCCAACGGGATCGCGTCGAAAGGCAAGGTCGTAGTTCCGGCTGGTTCAGGAGTCAGTGGCGTCGTGTCAGAGGCCAAATCGGCCGGAAGGTTTAAGGGAGAAGCGATTCTCGCCATCCGGCTGACTTCAGTGAACATCAAGGGCGTTCCCCACAATGTGGCCACCGACGAGTATGTGGTTACGAAGAAGGGCAAGGGCAAACGCTCAGCCGTCTTGATCGGCGGAGGAACCGGCGCAGGCGCCCTTATCGGCGGTCTTGCCGGCGGCGGAAAGGGTGCTCTCATTGGCGGCCTCGTCGGCGCAGGCGCTGGGACTGCGGGCGCTGCATTCACCGGCAACAAGGAGCTTACGATCCCGGCGGAGTCGGCCGTCAGCTTTAAGACGACCTCAAAGATAACCATCGAGCCGAGAGCACCGGCGGCGGAGTAATCTAGGGTACTTTCCCAGCACCATTAGTCTAAAACCTGACGGGGAGCCCACCGGCTCCCCGACTGTTTTCGTGCGGCTATCTCCGGGCTAGAGTTTCTTGGCCGTTTCACGCTGCCGCCGCTTCTCAGCAACCCACTCCAGTTTGTTAACTTGCCGTCCACGAGCAACAGCGAGAGCATCAGCGGGAACGTCTTGCGTGATACACGAGGCAGCGCCGACGTACGACCCCTTACCCAGCGTGACGGGTGCCACTAGAGTCGTATCGCTTCCCACGAAGACACCGTCTTCAATCACGGTCTGATGTTTGTTGATGCCATCGTAGTTACAGGTGATCGTGCCGGCCCCCACGTTTACGCCGTCGCCGATAACAGCATCGCCGAGATACGTAAGATGGTTTGCTTTTGAGCGGCGTCCGAGTTTGGTCTTCTTGGTCTCTACAAAATTGCCCACGTGCGCGTCTTCGCCGATTTCGCTGCCCGGTCGCAAATGAGAATACGGGCCCAGCTGCGCGCCATTAGCGATCACCGAATCCTCCATAATGCAGCCCGGGCGGATGAGCACGTTGTCTCCGATCTGGCAGTTTGTGATGACGGAAAAAGAACGGATGCGGCAGTCAGCGCCAATCTTGGTTTTACCGATGATCTGCACAAACGGCTCGATCACCGTATCGGTTCCGATTTCCACATCGGCATCGATGTCACAAGTCTCTGGACGGAAGATGGTGATGCCCGCCGCCATTAGTTCGTCAGCCTTGCGAGCACGCAACTTGGCATCCAGTTCAGCCAGTTCCATCCGAGTATTGATCCCGAGGACCTCGTTCGAATCTTGCGCACGTAGCGCCAGCACCTTTTTTCCGGCGTGACCGAGTAGCGCCGCCAAATCCGTCAGATAGAACTCCTTGGCCGAGTTGTCTGTCGTGAGTTTGTCAATATTGTCAAAGAGTGAACCTACGGCGAAAGCATAGATGCCGGAGTTGATCTCCCGCTGCTCGCCTTCGTTATCACGCAGCGACTTCTGCTCGACGATGCGGTCGACTTCATCGGTCGGCTTTAAGTCACGGTATTTGCGGAAGACCCGGCCATAACCTGTTGGATCCTGCGGTTCAGCCGTGAGGATGGTCATCGCTGCCTTGTTGTCGATGTGGTAGTCGCGCACTCGTTCGATGGTTTCAGGGCGAATGAGTGGAACGTCACCAGAGAGAACCAGGACCTGCTCGAAAGCGCGCAACGGTTCGCGGGCCTGCATGACCGCGTGGCCCGTCCCTTTCTGGTCGGGCTGCTCCACGAAGTTGATTCCCGTTGGCCGCAAGGCTTCGCGTACCAGGTCGGCTTCGTGTCCAATGATCGCGAAGACGTTCTCCGGCGGAACAATTCTGGTAGCCGCAGCGACTACATGGCCCAGCAATGTCCTGCCGGCGATACGGTGCAGCACTTTGGGATGCCGCGACTTCAGTCGAGTGCCTTTTCCGGCGGCAAGGATGGCGATGGCGAATGTAGCAGACTGGTGGGTCGTCATGACTGTAAAGGGTATCAAGAGATGCTTAAGCGTGGCGGTCAGCCGTCAAGGTGCGAGCCTCTCGGACATCGAGCATGAGCTGCAGAAGATCGTGCGCCACGTGGTGGGTCTCGTGGCGCGCGATCAGTCCCTCGTTCGGGTCCATTTCTTCGGCCAGGTAATCGCCCAGAATGGGTTTCACGCCCAAAGCGTCGATTCGCTCCGCGTCGACCATAATTTGCGACTGCTGTTTCTCGGCGTACTTGCGGACCATGGTAGGGGACGCCGGTGTCTGGTTCACCAGTGCGTAGTCAAAGAATTCGTGTCGGGCGTGCTTGTAAATCGCCTCAATATGTTGCGACGCGGTGAGGTTCAGGCTTTCGTTCGCCTGCGTCATCAGATTGCACACGTAAACCTTGAGGGCACGAGAGTCTTTGATGGCTTTGGACAGATCACGAACCAGCAGGTTGGGAATGAGGCTAGTGAATAGAGAGCCGGGGCCAATGGTAATGACATCGGCGTTTTCGATGGCGTGCAGAGCTGCTCGCGCCGGCCTTGCATTGATGGGCGCCATGCGCAGTTCTGTGATTCGCCGCTGACTCGCGGTGATGTTGGTCTCGCCCCGAACCACCGAACCGTCATCCATGATGGCGTACAGTTGGGCATCACTCGTCGTCGTAGGATAGATATGCCCGCGTGTGGCGAGAATGGCGGCGGCGTGCTTTACTGCTTCACTGAAATCCCCTGTAATGTCGGTCATGGCCGAAAGGAACAGATTCCCAAAGCTGTGACCTTCGAGCCCTTCCCCTGCCCTGAATCGATATTGAAAGAGCCGCGAGAGCAACGCCTCTTTTTCAGCCAGGGCAACAATGCAATTTCGGATGTCACCGGGGGGAGGAACGTTCAGTTCTTTACGTAGTCGTCCGCTGGAACCACCGTCGTCGCTGACGGTTACGATGGCCGAAAGCTCAGAGATAAAGGGAAGCGTTCGGTTGTAGGTCACTTCTCCAGCCAGGACGACATGCTGCTTCAATCCATGCAGCAAGGTCGACAGGCCAGTGCCACCACCCATGGCGACGACCTTGAACGAGCGCACAGAGGCAGAGTTAGAAGAGTTTGGCATGATTGGACAGCAGAGCTGTTAGAAGTGCCACTTTTGGGTGTCAGACGGCATCTCGGCGCTGGTATCAGGATATAGCAGTTCCGTGAACCGCGGGTCATCCGCTAGGTTCTTAAAGTCAGAGTCATTTCGCGCCTGAAAGCGGTTCGCCGGGTTCAAGCGGATCGCCTCACTCAGGCCGGAAATCGCATCCGGGAAATGTCCCATCAGGCAGTTCAGGGCGGCTGCTCCGTACCACACAAAATCCAGCTTGGGATGCTTTTGCGTCAACTCGGTAAAGACTTCCCGGGCGCTGACGTAGTCACCCATGTTCATTAGCGATACGGCAAAGTCGTACCTTTCTTCAGGTGTCTTGAATGTTGCTGAATCGCTATTCAGATGCTGATTACACGTGCTCAGGTGGATGGCCGCACGATCAGCCAGTTCCGGACTCGCTCCGGTAACCACCTTCTCAAAGTGAGCCTTAGCTTTGTCGTACTTATGGACCTGCAAGAATTTGAGCCCCGCCTCATAGTTTTGCACAGCCTGTGCAAAACGTGGATCCTCGGTGACCCGCTGCGCTTTGCTTCCCGTTGGGCGATTCTCGAGGAATGATTTGGGAGCCTTTAATCCGTTCATTTTCTTTTGGTTAGAAGCGTACTCCTGAACGTCTTCTGGCTCTTTCTTCTTCATTTAAATGGATCCTTTGAGTTTCAGGCGGCAGGCAACCTCTCGGGGCTGTGGAAAACCCGAAGTTTTACAGATTGTTTGTGGTGAGTTATACCCGCATCCGCGAATGTCGTCAACTAGGCCCGCTTACCCTTTGCATTGCAATCTATTGCATATTCGTCGCGGCTTCCAAATCGATGGATTTCCACTCTCCTTTAATGATTCCGTCCCTGATCTGAGCTGGGGACTTCTTCAGTTTGGTTTGCTGGTACGCGAAATAAACCTCTTTCAGGCAGATCCCGCAATGGGCCCCATGAGCTGATTCAAAGCAGGTATGCAGGCTGGTGTGTCCGATGCGCTCACAAAAACAATAGCAGGGAAGCTGGCTGATGACCCCAGGGATCCTCGCCGCCAGCTCGTAACCATGTAGCTGATAGGGGTACTTGAAATTCTCCCCGATCCGCAAATCGGCCGGAAGGATGGGCAGCAACTCGCCTGGTTTTGGAGCCTGCGCATTGTACGCCGGAACGTGATCCCCTTGGGCGAAAGCAATCACCCCTACTGCCAGCACAAAGGCGCTGACAAACACTCTGTTCATTATGAGACCTCGCGAGATATTTTAGCTGATGCTGCAAAGCAGCCCCAAAATCGCTGCTTACTCAAATTCTGGCAGTTTCAGGGATTTTCAGTCAGTATAGTCGTAGTCATTGCAGTTATGTCCGATCCTTCAGTTCGTTCGGTTTCCACTACGCCACCTCAGATGACGAAACACGAAAATCGCCCTACGCCCGCGAATCAACCGAATCCCTTGCGGCGCCTCCTTGGGAGGTGGCTGCGAGATGTTCTCATCTCGCTGGGAGTGTCCATATTCTTCATCGTCTTCCTGTATCAGCCAGTGAAGGTCGAAGGTACCAGCATGATGCCGACCCTGGAAGACCAGGAGCGGGTCTTCATCAACAAATTTGTCTACCGGCTTGAGGCAATCCAACGCGGCGATGTGGTCGTTTTTCGTTATCCGCGAGATACCTCGAAAAGTTACATCAAGCGTGTGATTGCCGTCCCGGGAGATCGGGTACGCATCGACAATGGCCTGGTGTACGTAAACGGGCGACAAGTTGCTGAGGAGTATGTACCTCCGATGTATGAGGATGTGCGCTCATACGCCGAGACAGTGGTTCCCCAACATTCGTACTTCGTTCTGGGAGACCATAGGAACTTGTCGAACGACAGCCGCGATTTTGGTCCTGTGGATGAGAGCTACATCTACGGTAAGGCTGTGTTTGGCTATTGGCCTTTCGGCAGACTGGGCAAACTGCAGTAATCACATTCGGAATGGGAGGTCTCGGTGAGATCGCTTGCGCAAAGCGTGTGTTTGTAGCGCGTAGCACAGTTTTGCTGGCTGCGGAGGGCGACCCCCAGGTACTGATCGACGCGCAGCCATTTTCGCTAGGGCGACTGCCGAACGCGGTGTTGATGACTGGATGAAATTCATGGCTGCCAATGCCATCGAGCTTTCCGCCTGAGCCAATGGTGGGGTTCGATGAGGTTCGTGCAGGTATGACCAAGCAGTTTAGGATGCCCGGATTCAAGATCACCTGGGAGCCAACGCGGACAGAGTTCCCCGGCAAGGGCGATGTGGGCTTTGCTGTGGGCCGTTACGAAGTCCCATTTGCCGGCGATGACGACGAACCCGTCATTGAGAACGGGACTTACCTGACAACTTGGCAACACAGCGGTTTCCGCACCCGCTCTGCGTTTTTTGAGGCCTACCTAATGACCAATTACTAATTACCCCATTACAAATTCCAATCGCTGCGCTCATCTCACCGCCATTCCCTGATAAAATCGATAAAATCCACTCCTCGGAGCAGCGATGCAGGCAATCCTTGCGCTGGAAGACGGCAGGATCTTCCACGGCAAAGGCTTCGGCGCCAAAGGCGAATGTTACGGCGAAGTCGTTTTTAATACTTCCATTACCGGCTATCAGGAAATATTCACCGATCCTTCCTACGCCGGACAGATCGTAGTTCTTACTAATCCCCAAATCGGTAATTACGGAACCAATTCCGACGACAACGAGGCGACTCGTCCGTACATCGAGGGACTGATTGTGCGGGAATTTTCGCGCATCAGCTCGAACTGGCGGTCGCAAGAAGTCGCCGAGGAATATCTCGAACGTTACAAGATTCCCGTGCTTGCGGAGATCGATACTCGCGCTCTCGTAAGGCATCTGCGGACTTACGGCGTGATGCGTGGCGTGATTTCCACCATCGAAACTGATACCGAAAAGCTGGTGGCCAAGGCGCGCTCGATTCCCAAGATGGACGGCACCGATCTGGCGAAGGAAGTTACCACGCCGCGGGTTTATCAATGGGACGAGGGTGTCCGATCGTACGAGCCGACGGAGGTCGTCGGTGTGAAAGATGAAGCCCCAAAGTACAACGTGGTCGCGTATGACTACGGCATCAAACAGAACATTCTGCGGAGGTTAGTTGGCGAGTCGTGCCGAGTGACTGTCGTTCCGGCAACTACGGGTGCAGACGACGTGCTCGCGATGAATCCTGATGGAGTGTTCCTGTCAAACGGCCCAGGAGATCCGGAGCCGGTTACATACGCACAGGAAAACATTCGGCGGATGATCGGCAAGGTGCCGATCTTCGGTATCTGTCTTGGGCATCAGCTCATCGGACTCGCGCTGGGCGGCAAGACTTACAAGCTCAAGTTCGGGCACCATGGCGGCAATCATCCCGTAAAGGCACTGGCGACGGGCAAGGTCGAGATCACAGCCCACAATCACAACTTTGCGGTTGATCCTGATTCGCTGAAGCAGAGCGAGGTCGATCTGACGCACATCGATTTGAACGACAACACACTGGAGGGTCTTCGTCATAGGACGATGCCGCTGTTCAGTGTGCAATACCATCCGGAGGCCGCTCCTGGCCCGCACGACTCGCACTACCTCTTCAAGGACTTTGTACAGATGATGGATGAGTGGAAGGGGAAATGATTTGTAGAGCACAGTGCGTTGGCCAACGGAGGGGAGCGGCTTTAGCCGCGCCGCAGCAGGTGCCAATATATTTGGGCTTTAGCGCCTGAGGGAATTCGAATTGAGATCAGCAAGAAAAATTACTCGACCGGGCGAAACCTACTTCCTTACTTCCCGGAGGTGGGAGCGACGCTCCTTGTTCCTAAATCACAAATGGGCCGATGTTTTTCTCGAAAATCTCCTCCGCTATCGCGGTCGTGCCTATCGATTACACGGTTATGTCCTCATGCCGGAACACTTCCATGTTTTGATCACCCCCCGCGTTTCCTTAGAAAGAGCGCTTCACTTCATCAAAGACGGCTTTTCCTTCCGCGCAAAGAAAGAACTTCGGTCGTCCAAGGAAGTCCGGCAGGCGGGCCTTTCCGATCACCGCATTCGCGGTGTCGATGACTATGCGAATCATGCTGGGCACATCCACTGCAATCCCGCCGGTCGGAAGCTTGTCGAATTGGCCAGCCGGTATCCCTACGGTTCGGCATACCGCACCGCGATAAAAGACGAAATCCCGCAGCGGCTAGAGCCACTCCCAGAAATTGCAACTAACGGCGCGCCTGAGGACGCGCCCCCCAAAACCATGACAGAGAGTTGGTCATAACGAGCTAATGCCCCGTAGAAACGACATTGCGAAAATCCTGATCATCGGCTCCGGACCCATCGTCATCGGCCAGTCGGCTGAGTTCGACTACTCCGGAGCGCAGGCCTGTAAAGCGCTGAAGTCTGAAGGTTATGAGGTGGTGCTGGTGAACTCCAACCCGGCCACCATCATGACCGATCCCGAGATGGCCGACCGCACCTACCTTGAGCCGCTCACCGCTACCTACTTGGAAGAGATCATCCGTGTCGAGTCGGAGATGCTTGCTAGCAGCGGGCCCCAGGGCGTATTCGCGGTACTGCCGACGGTTGGCGGGCAGACCGCGCTAAATTTGGCTGTTGCGCTGGCAGATACCGGCATCCTTGAGAAGTACGGCGTGCAACTTATTGGCGCTCAACTTGACGCAATCAAGAAGGGCGAAGACCGGTTGCTCTTCAAAGATGCAATGACCAAAATCGGTCTCGAAGTACCGAAATCGACGCTGGTCAACAACCTGAAAGACGGCCTCGATTTCAGCAGCAAGATCGGATTTCCGGTCATCCTTCGTCCGTCCTTCACGCTCGGAGGTACGGGCGGCGGAATTGCCTATAACCGCGAAGAACTGCTGGAATTGCTCGCGCGAGGCCTAGACCTCTCGCCCGTCCACGAAGTGCTGCTCGAAGAATCAGTGCTCGGCTGGAAAGAGTACGAGCTCGAACTAATGCGTGACCTGGCCGACAACGTCATCGTCATTTGCTCCATCGAGAACTTCGATCCCATGGGCGTCCACACAGGCGACTCGATTACCGTCGCTCCGGCACAAACGCTCACAGATCGCGAGTACCAGGCCATGCGCGATGCCGCCATCGCGGTGATTCGCGAGATCGGCGTCGAGACCGGCGGTTCCAACATTCAGTTCGCTGTGGACCCGCACAACGGCCGTATGGTCGTCATCGAAATGAACCCGCGCGTGTCGCGCTCCTCCGCGCTAGCTTCAAAGGCCACAGGCTTCCCGATCGCGAAGATCGCTGCCAAGCTGGCGGTCGGCTACACGCTCGACGAAATCACAAACGACATTACCCGCAAGACTCCCGCCTGCTTCGAGCCAACCCTCGATTATGTCGTGGTGAAGATTCCCAAGTGGCAATTCGAGAAATTCCCCGGTGCTGATGAATCACTTGGCCCTCAGATGAAGTCAGTCGGCGAGGTGATGGCAATCGGCCGAACGTTCAAGCAGGCTCTGCTGAAAGGTGTGCGCTCGCTGGAGACCGGCAAGCGTATTGGGTCGGAGAACATCGAGCCTCGCATTCTCACCAAACGTCTGGTTACGCCACATCCGGAGCGGCTGCAATACATCCGCTACGCTCTGGCGCAAGGCATGACGGTGCGGGAAATTGCGCAGATGACCAACATCGATCCGTGGTTCCTGCACCAGTTAAAGGAAATTTCGGACCAGCAGGAGGATTTGCTACGCACCGCCGCTGCTTCGATGAGTTCCGAGAAGCTGCTGGCAATGAAGCGGGTCGGCTTTTCCGACGCCCGTATCGCGCAGGCCTTGCACCTGGGTAACGGCAACAGTCTGCCAGAAGCCGCGCACCAGCTTCGCAAAAAGCATGGCTTGATTCCAGTCTACAAGCGCGTGGACACATGCGCAGCCGAGTTTGAGAGTTACACGCCATATCTCTACTCGACGTACGAAGAAGAGGATGAGGCAACGCCAACCGATCGCAAGAAAGTGATCATTCTCGGTAGCGGGCCGAATCGCATTGGGCAGGGAATCGAGTTCGACTACTGCTGCTGCCACGCTGCATTTGCCCTCCGCGATGACGGCTTCGAGACCATCATGATCAACTGTAACCCGGAGACGGTCTCGACCGACTACGATACCAGCGACCGCCTCTACTTCGAGCCGCTCACCTACGAAGATGTGATGGCAGTCTACG
The DNA here is from genome assembly GCA_035638375.1 of Binatia bacterium. Classification (GTDB taxonomy): domain Bacteria; phylum Acidobacteriota; class Terriglobia; order Terriglobales; family Acidobacteriaceae; genus DASRAA01. The sequence continues at coordinate 64,228 of DASRAA010000211.1, forward strand.
AGCATGAAGCCGAGGCCGGCGCACCAATCGGTGTGATCGTGCAATTCGGCGGGCAGACGCCGCTCAATCTCGCTCTGCCGTTGAAGGGCGCCGGGGTGCCGATTATCGGCACTTCGCCCGAGAGCATCGACCTTGCCGAGGACCGTAAACGATTCGGAAAGCTGCTGGAAGAATTGGAAATTCCGCAGCCACCCGGAGCGACCGCGGCGAGCGTGGAAGAGGCCCTGACCAACGCCAATCGCGTTGGTTACCCGGTCCTCGTGCGGCCTTCGTATGTGCTTGGTGGCCGTGCGATGGTCATCGCTTACGACGATGACTCTGTTATCCGTTACATGAAGGAGGCCGTCGAGTACTCGCAGGAACGCCCGGTGCTGATCGATCGCTTCCTGGAGTCAGCGACTGAAGTCGACGTCGATGCGCTGTCTGATGGTGAGGATGTCGTCATCGGCGGCATTATGCAGCATATCGAGGAGGCTGGCATTCACTCTGGCGATTCCTCGTGCGTTCTGCCGACCGTTGATTTAGCGTCGTCCGTACTGGCCACCATCCGCGATTACACCTTCCGCCTTGCGCGTGCCTTGAAGGTCGTTGGATTGATGAACGTGCAATACGCGATCCAGCGCGACAAAGTATACGTGATCGAAGTAAACCCGCGCGCCTCGCGAACCGTTCCTTACGTTTCCAAAGCCACTGGCGTGCCGCTGGCGAAGATTGCTGCGCGTTTGATGACTGGCCGCAAGCTGCGCGAGTTTCTTCCGGAAAACGTCGAGCGTGCCATCGACCTTGAAACCGGAAACTGCTACTACGTGAAGTCTCCCGTGTTCCCGTGGGGCAAGTTCCCCGGCGTCGATACCGTGCTTGGACCAGAAATGAAATCCACGGGCGAAGTGATGGGAGTAGCCGACAACTTCGGCGAGGCTTTTGCCAAAGCACAGGCCGCCGCTGGCCAGGTGTTGCCTACTTCCGGATGCGTATTTGTCAGCGCGAACGATCGCGACAAGCCCTTCATCGCAGAGGTTGCCAAGCGTTTTGTGGAATTGGGCTTCAGTCTCGTAGCCACGCACGGCACCTCGAAAGTGCTCGAAGAAGCTGGGCTGCATGTGGAACGCGTCTACAAGGTGAAGGAAGGACGCCCCAACGTGGTCGACCTAATCAAGGGCGAGCGCATTCAGTTGGTGATCAACACCCCGCATGGACCAGATCCATGGTTCGACGAAAAGGCGATTCGTCGCGCCGCAGTGACGGCGCGCATTCCAACCATTACCACCCTCTCGGCTGCCCGAGCTGCCTGCGAAGGGATTGCTGCTTTGCAGCGCGGAGACGTCAAGGTGTATGCACTGCAGCAGTTGCACGCGGAGCGGGCGGCGACGATGCAGTAGAACCGAAAATAGCTTGGCATTATTGCGGCCTTAAGGATTCCTGATAGTCAGTTTCGAAAATATGTTCGGCGACGAATCCAGCACGCTAAACTGATAACTGGCAACTGACATGTTCTTACACGGCATCTTTCCACCTATTACCACGCCATTCTATCCGGACGGCAAGATCTATCAGCGCAAACTCGAACAGAATATTGAGCACTACTGTCGTACTCCGGTAGCAGGAATCGTCATGCTTGGTTCGACCGGCGAGGCCATCCTGCTTAGTGATGACGAACGCCGGGAGACCCTCAAGACCGCCATTGATTCGGCTTCGAACGAGAAGGTCATGATCGCGGGCACGGGGATCGAATCAGCCGCCGAAACCCTCCGCCTGACCGAGTACGCGTATGAAATCGGCTATGACGTGGCCATGGTGCGGACGCCCCATTACTACAAGACGCAAATGGTGAACCCAGAGAACATGCTGGCGTTCTATCGCTTCGTCTGCGACCGCTCGCCGCTACCAGTCATTATCTACAACTTCCCGCAGGCTACCGGCTACGACATTCCGGCCGAGTTGGTGATTGAACTCGCTGAGCACCCCAACCTCATTGGCATCAAAGAATCATCCGGGTCCATCGAGAAGGTACAAGAGATGGTGGAGGGGACGCGGCACGTCCAGCGCAAGGCGACCGTCACAGAGATCTCCTCTGCCGTGACTCGCCGGATGTTGAAAGCTGGCGAAACTCCTCCCGGTAACGATGGCGGAAACCTTGTTCCGGTGGGCGCGCTGGCCGGCGATGCCATCGCAAAGCCTTCTTCCAGCGCAGTCAAGCTGGTCGGCGGAGTCAAGACGCGCGAGAAGCGAGTCGGCTTCCAGGTGCTTGTCGGCGCGGCCCAAAAGCTCGTTCCCTCACTCGACGCCGGAGCTGCCGGGGCCATTCTTGCGTTTGCCGATTGTGCTCCTACGGCCTGCTACGAAATCTACGCCGCATGGAAGGAAGGGGACGGCAAGCTCGCTCAAGAAAAACAGGAGCGGATCGGCAAGGCTGCGGTCCGCATTGTCAGCGAGCTCGGTATCCCCGGCGTGAAGTACGCTATGGACTTCAACGGCATGTACGGCGGGCCTCCCCGGCTGCCGCTGCTGCCGCTGACAGCTGACAAGAAGGCGGAGATCGAGCAGTTGCTGTCAACTATCCGCAATTGAATTTACGGTCCCCCTCAAATTCATCGGTCGGAATCGTTGGCGTCGGCTATATTGGCAATAATGCCGTCGCTCGCCCTTTCCGAACTGATCGGCGCTCCGGTCTACGATCCTTCCGGCACCTCGCCGGTCGGCAAAGTGCGCGAACTTGCGCTCATTCCACAGGACGACCCGAATCGCGTAGCGGCCTTTGTGGTTAAGACTCACCATGGCGAGCGGCTACTGGGGATGCAGTCGGTGGAATCGGTCAATGGTGGGGTTCGTTCCGATACCCTCGCGTCCGATTGGACACCTTATGCAAGCGGGGAAGGCATGCTGCTTCTTGAGCGCGACCTGCTCGACCAGCAGATCATCGACGTCTTTGGCCGCAAGGTCGTGCGCGTCAACGATGTCGATATCCACGAGGAGTCCGGGCACGAGCACATTGTCCTGAAGCTCAGCGCCGTTGATGTGGGTGCGCGCGGAGCCATCCGCCGCTTGCTGCGTGGTGTCGTGCCGAAGTCGGCGCTGCGCTCGATGATGGAAAAGGTTCCTCCGCGAATGATCCCCTGGGAGTTCGTGGACCTCATCGAGACTGATCCGGCTCGCCGCGTCAAGCTCAAGATTTCGCTTGACCGCCTCTCAAAACTCCACCCCGCCGACATTGCCGATATCGTCGAAGAACTCGCTCCTGCCGAGCGCGAAGCCGTTTTCGAAACTATCGACGAGGAAGTTGCGGCTCAGACGCTGGAGGAGCTCGATCCAAAGCTGCAGGTCTCTGTTCTCAGTTCGCTCGACTCCGACCGCGCCGCTGACATTGTCGAGGAAATGGATCCCGATGCGGCCGCCGATGTCCTCGGCGACATGCCCCCCGAGACCACGGAAGAGATCCTGACCGAAATGGAACCCGAGGAGCGCGCCGAAGTCGCCGAGTTGATGACCTTCGAGGAGGACACGGCCGCCGGGCGCATGACCACGGAATATATGGCGCTCCGCGCGGGTGCCAAGGTTTCCGATGCCATCGATATGCTGCGTAATTTCGAAGGCGGGCTCGAAAGTGTGAGTACGATCTTCATCATCGGCGACCATGAAAAGTTACTGGGTCAGGTGCCGCTGGCAAAAATCGTGCTCGCCACCCCCGAAACCTCGCTGATGATGCTGAGCACGGGGCATATGCCGACAATTCCTCCTGGCGCGGACGAAAAGGAGGTAGCCGAGCTGTTCGATAAGTACAACCTGCTGACCCTTCCAGTCATCGACGAAGAGGGCGTCTTGACGGGTGTGATCACCGCCGATGACGTCATCAACATGCTGCGTGCCAAACTTTGAACTCGCTTTTTTCGTCGCTCAAGGGTTGAAGCAGTTAGGGTGAATCGCAAGGCGCAGTTATTCTGTTGTAGAAATGTTAGAAGCTATGCATCCCACTTTCGGAACACAAATTAGCACAAAATTTACCGGCTACGGTTGAATCCAACCCGCGCCTGCAGTGTCATCCAAGGTGTCCCGGTATTCTTCATTCGCTTCGGCATTAGAAGGGCCTTGCATAGACAGAGTAAGCCTTCGTTGCATCTGCAACGTAGACCCGTGGCTTCAGTATGTCAGACACCTGTTTGCAGCTTGTAATCGTGAGAGTGAATTTCTTGCGTTGGCCTGCCGAAACGCTTTGTTGAGTTGAATCAACACACCGAAAAAACTCCGCAACGTGAGTCCCTGTTGGACCAGTCCACAGCTCGACTTGTGCTGGTTCCAGGTCACCGCTACTAGGCAAGCGCTTGATGAAGTGAGCACCAGCGCCGCTTCGCCATATGACGTCGCACACGACTTCCTTAGCTTCTTTGCCTGCCAGGTTCTAGGGAAGAAGCTGCGCGGCTTGCAAGACATCTGCGGGAGTTGCCCGTTTGCGGAAATCTTCAGTCAGGTTCCGCCAGCGCACCACGCCCGAGGCGTCCAGCAGAAATTCCGCCGGGCGAGCAATGTCCTTACCGTCCGGACTGCCGGCCCGGTGCAGCAGATCATAGCGGCGAATGACTTCCGCTTTGGGATCCGATAAGAATGTGTAGGTGTATCCAGCCTTGCGACAGAGCGCCGCGGATTCGTCTGGCGTGTCCACGCTGATCGCTACCGGCCGCACCCCCCGCCGCTCGAGCTCACTCAAACTCTTCTGAATACCCCGCAACTCGGAGTTGCAGAACGGTCACCAATATCCCCGGTAGAATACCAAGAGCAACCCTCGTGGTTTTCGCGCTTCCATTCCTGGCATCGGCTCAGAGAGCAGCGTGGACATCGCCACCATATTTCCGCTGGTATCGGCAAGGGTAAATTCGGGCGCCTTCTCCCCAACGCTGGGCGCGTCCACCGCCCCTGGCACTTGGCGCGAAGCATACAACGTTGCATACCCGAAGAAACCCGCGGCCGCAAGACTCAACACCGCGAGGATTAGGCCAACGACCTTTCCGCGGTATACCCCTGAGCTCGCGAAAGCCTTGCCGATTCCCGCCCACAACAGCCATCCAGCCACAGCGAACATGAGCCAGCTCGCCCATGGCACGTCTCTGGTAATGGGAAATCTTGCAAAGAGCAGGAAGTAGCCGGGAATGGCGGCCAGCGCGAGCAGGAAACCTGTCCAGATCCGCCAGTTCCATCCTTGTTTCACGGGCCTAGGCGCTTCTTCTTGCCGATTCATCGTCTTCGGTCAAATAGCTTACACCGCCGCGTGAGATGGCTCCAGTGTCTTGCGAGACGCATCGGCAGCTGCAAAGGCTTACTAGCGCTAACAGCCCGATTACACCGCCCAGGCTGCAAGAGAACGGGCGCCGAGGCACGATCAAAAAGTCATGCTGGGAGGTACAGCATGGTTTTTGCGCCGGGCGTACAGGCGGTGCATGCGCGGGTGAACCTGCAATCCTTCCGCTGCCAGCTACCTGAACATTAGCAGTATGTCCTTCGATCCGCACCCACTCGAGCTGTACACGGATGGCCCATGCTGTTGGCAGTAGTCCAGCCATTGAGTGCGCGAGCGAGAAGATCTCGTCGGCCACGGTTTCGGGAGCCCAAATCGTAAGCGCAAACCTAAAGCTCACGATCGCAGCCACATCGTCAGTGTCTTACTCCTAAAGATCAGGCGTTCCGTCGGACTACTGACGCACCGGAACCAGGTAGATAGGGAGGTGCTCCCAGGTGTCGTTGAACGCGAAAATGGGAGAACCGGCCAGACCGGCTCCCCATGCTGCAGGCTCGGTTTGTGAAAGGAAAAACATCAGGTGCGGATGCCAGTGACCTTCGCGATCGCTTAAATAGCCCTGGTTCGACAGCATGTAGCACATAGCCCCGGGTTCCATGGGCGGCAGTTCCTTACTGTCGACTGCTGCCGCAATAGTCTCAATCATCTGAGCTTTTGTACGTCCAGCGAGTATCAAGTCCGTCTTCTTGATCGTCCGTGGGAGATAGGAGCGTGCGGCCGCCGCGTTAAGGCAGATCGGAGCATGCCCCTTCGGATTCCAGAAGCCCGGGTCATCAATTGGAGCAGTCCGGGAACGTTCCACCATGCACACAAAACCGTTCTTTCCTTTAACCGCGGTTTCGTAACCATGACGTCCGAGAACCAGGACCTCAGCATCGCGCGAGATGGTCTCAGGCGCCGCGCTTCGCGCCAGGGCGATTTCTGAACTGCGGTCCTCCATGAGGTATTGGTCCAGAGGAGCCATGTTGGGATAAGGCGCTTTAGCATCCTGTGCCATCGCGTGCCACGCGGTGGCAAGCATAAAGGTGAGTGCGATACTCCTCATGGCGATTGCGCCGAGCTTCTGCTTCTGCATATTTTTCTCCCCGACATCGAGCCCGTAGACCCCAATATATTGATATCAACTTACATAACCCTTTTTCGTTTCTTGGCAAGATGCGTTGGTATCAATATTATTTTGCTATGGCAAGGGTTACCCAGCCAACGCTTGAGACAACACATGAGGTCCGGGATGCTTGTCTGTGCCTTCATGTCCAACGTGCGGCGAGGGCGCTGGCGCGGCGCTTCGATGATGCCTTGCGCCCGATTGGACTGACCAACGGGCAATTTTCGCTGATGATGTCACTGAACCGTCCAGAACCGCCAGACATGGGGGCGGTAGCAACGCTGCTCGGAGTGGATCGAACCACGTTGACTGCGGCCCTCAAGCCGTTAAAGCGCCGGGGCTTGCTTAAGATCAAGGTGGACTCGGCGGACCGCCGCAGCCGCAGCATGATGCTCACGCCTAAAGGACGCAGGTTGCTTGTACGCGCGGTTCCTGTCTGGAGGAAGACCCACGTTGCAGTGGAGGCCCTTCTGCCGGATGGCGACCCCGATCGTTTTCGGAAGAGCCTGCGCGCAGTCTCTTGATCACTTGGTAAGAGGATGGGGAATCTCGTCATCGGAGGGTTAGCTTGGAGCTAACCAGAAGCTGCTGTTGTTTCAGGGAGCCCATTACACTACCGACAGCAAAAAGTGCAATAGAGGGCAGCGGGGTCAAAATCTTGAACCCATATCTCGAAAAGGTCGCCGCCATCCGTTTGTTTATTGGCCTTGAAGGTTTCAATAGTCTCACAGAGCAAGCGGCCCATGGGGCGCGGCGGCAGAGGGCAGAACGTCCCGCCGGTGAGCTGTGCTTCAAGGACCTTCTTTGCTTCCTCCGCCCCGGCCCACGATCTTGCGCCGGTCTTCTTGCGGTATTGCTTGCCGCGCATACTCCAGCGAAGGTGCTTCTTGCAGTTACACCGTTTGGTAAACTCATCCCCGGCCTACTTGCACCTTGCGGCGTGGCGGACAAAGTTTGTGATGAGTGGCGCTTCCATGCAAACACAAGAACATTGTCAAGTAAGGCACACAAAATAAAGCAGTTGTTAGCTATAAGGAAAGTCTGAAGAGTACTTCCCATCTTTCTCCATCATCGGTGTCATGTCTGAATCTCGGCGTCTGAAAATCTGGCGGATGCGCCTGCTAATGTTCCTGGCCGTGATCGGTCCTGGATTCATTACCGCCAATGTCGATAACGACGCCGGCGGCATCTACACCTACTCTGCGGCCGGGGCGCAATTCGGATACTTGCTGCTTTGGGTGATGATTCCCATGACCATCGCTCTCATCGTCGTGCAAGAGATGTCGGCGCGCATGGGAGCGGTTACAGGCAAGGGACTAAGCGATCTCATTCGCGAAGAGTATGGTCTGCGAATAACGTTCTTCATGATGATTGGACTGGTGATTACCAATTTCGGTAACGTCGTGGCCGAGTTTGCCGGGATCGCCAGCAGTCTCGAACTGTTCCACATATCGCGTTATATCAGCGTGCCTGTTGCTGCCCTGCTCGTGTGGTTCATGGTGGTGAAAGGAAGCTACAAGAGCGTCGAAAAGGTGTTTCTTGCAGCATCCTGTTTCTATTTCGCATATATTATCGCGGGTATTCTTGCAGGTCCGGACTGGACACAAGCTTTTATCGCGACTTTCAAACCGCCCAGCCGTGCGGCGTTTCATCATTCTGCGTACCTCTACATGATCATTGCCGTGGTGGGCACAACCATCGCCCCTTGGATGCAGTTCTACCTTCAGTCGTCCATCGTGGAGAAGGGAATTACTGCTCGCGAGTACCGGGCTTCACGTTGGGATGTGATTGTGGGCTGCCTGTTTACTGATATTGTTGCCTGGTTCATCGTGGTAGCCTGTGCCGCCACGCTCTATACCCATGGCATCCACCAGATTCGCGATGCTGCTGACGCCGCTCAGTCCCTGCGTCCTCTCGCAGGCGAGTATGCCTATATTCTTTTCGCCGCCGGACTCTGCAATGCCTCGCTCTTTGCGGCATCAATTCTGCCCATTTCCACAGCTTACACCGTCTGCGAAGGACTTGGATTTGAGTCTGGAGTAGACAAGAAATTCGGCGAGGCGAAGGTCTTTTACTGGCTGTACACCCTATTGCTGATCACTGGCGGTGCAATCATTCTGATTCCCAACATTCCGCTCGTCAAGATCAGCATCTTGTCTCAGGTGGTCAACGGCATCGTGTTGCCGTTTGTATTGATTTTCATGCTGCTTCTAATTAACAAGAGCGAACTAATGGGTCGTCACGTGAACGGGACCTGGTTCAATGTGATCGCTTGGGCTACGACAATCCTGATGATTGGCCTGACGATCGCCTGGTTCGTCTCTGGCGGTGGCAGTTAGAGCAGTTCTCCTGCAGCTAGGCTGCGCACCAGTTCTTTGTCGGCGTCGAGAAAATCCAGCATTGGCAGATGTGCTCGATTCACCCAGCGGACCTCGCGGAAGATGCGGTTTTGCAATTCGTTCCGATAGCTCTGGACCGTGTAGAAATGTAGATTGACCGCGTTGCCGTTCAGATATGTATGCAAAACCTGGGTGATTTCCCGCCCAATTTCGGCGACGATACCTAGCTCTTCCTCCAGCTCGCGCCGAAGCGCCTGCGACGGAGTTTCGCCGGGCTCGATCTTCCCGCCGGGAAACTCCCACTTGAGTGGAAGCGCCTGGTGCTCGGTGCGTTGACAGCACAGGATTTTGTCGCCGCGCAGAATGAGCGCTGCCACAACTTGCTTGGTCAAACAAGGCTCCTGGAACTGGGAGATGGCCCTGCAGCGAGGCTATCACATAAGACTGGCGACGCATCAGGAGCAGGCCGGCTCAGACCGTCTTTGAGTGCACGAGGCTAATCTGCCGGATTCCCTCGGGCCTCGGAAAGCGTTCCGGATGCAACGCCCAGGCAATTGCCCGCAGCCCCTGCACCAGGCTTGCAGCGGGAGTATTCAGCAACTCATCGCTAATGCAGAAAACCCGGCGGTCACGTACCGCCGGGGTGTTCGTCCATCCCCGCTGCTCAACAATCTTCTCCAACGGAACGCGGTCTCCCGCACCGCACCATGCCGCGATCAGCACGTCCGGCTCAGCCCCCAGGATCTCTTCAGAAGAGATGGTCTTGCCAGCATCTCCGAGAAAATTACCATTGGCTTGGGATACGAGCTCGGCAACCCAAGGCTGCGAAGCGATGAGCGGCTTCCCCCACTCCTCACAAAACACCCGTAATCTCCTCGTTTGGTCAGGGCACTGACGGCCGATATCTTCGATGTCTGTCTGCATCTTGCTAACCACACTCTCGCCGCCCTCGGGCACTCCCATGACAGCGGCGATCGTGAGAATATCCCCATAGATGTCGGCCAACCTCCGCGGGGCAAGTCCCAGGAAGCGTACACCGGCCTTCAAAATCTCGCCCACTGCCTCTAATTGGTACGGTACTGAAGCAATCACCAAATCAGGCTTCGAGCGCAAAATCGCTTGCGCCTTTGCGGTCCACGAATCGGGCACAACCGCTCGCGACCCGTCGGCAACTTCCGGACACACGTCAGCGCAATATTTGGTACACGCAACCACCCGATCCAGCAGACCAAGGTCGCGCATGGTCAACGTTGCGCTGGGCTGCAGACAGGCTACTCGCTGGGGAGGGAAGTTCGACATCATTCCTGAGTTCGATTATATGAATCGACGCGAGCTTGGTGCAGCACTGGAGATGCGTTAGTCTGCCAACGAGCTATGTATTCCCCTCAGCTTCTCGATCACTTCGTTCATCCCCGCAACTCCGGCGAATTGCCGGATGCTGACGCTCGTGTCCGGCTCGAGAATCCTGTGTGCGGAGACATACTCGAGCTGGCTGCTAACGTCGAAAAAGGCTGTATCATCGAAATTCGTTTTCGTGCAAAAGGATGCGTGCCAGCGATGGCTTGCGGCTCCATTATCACGGAGCTAGTGACAGGCAAGACACGAGCGGAAGCCCGATTAATCAGCAATGAAGATGTTGTGAAAGGGATTGGAGGTCTGCCAGCAGCCTCAGGACACGCAGCTCAACTCGCGATTGAGGCTTTGCGGGAGCTCCTGCACAAACTGCCGTAGCTGCTAAACCGTCGCCGATTCTTTCTCCAGCTCTTCTTCCAACAACTGTCGCTCGTGCAACTCGGTGTAATAACCGTTTCGTGCGATCAGCTCATCGTGCGCGCCATACTCGACAATCTTGCCGTCGCGCAGCACAGCGATACGATCGGCGTTTCGCACGGTCGAAACCCGATGCGAAATGAAGATGGTGGTCCGGCCCTGCATGACCTCGCGCAGATGATTGAGAATGCGGTCTTCTGTCTGGGTATCTACGCTCGCAAGGGCATCGTCGAGCACCAGAATTCGCGGATTGCGAATCAGTGCGCGGGCAATCGCGGTCCGCTGCTTCTGTCCGCCGGACAGCATCAATCCGCGTTCACCCACCAGCGTGTTGTAGCCATCGGGAAAACCCTCGATATCAGCCGCAATGTTTGCTGCTTCGGCAGCCCTGCGCACTTCCGCCTCAGTCGCATCCTGCGCGCCGAAGGCGATGTTCTCGCGAATTGTGTCGCTGAAAAGAAACGTTTCCTGAGGAACGAAGCCGATGTTCCTCCGCAAAACTTCCAACGGGAATTCCCGGATCGGTCGGCCATCAATCAGCACCGATCCCGGGGCCGCGTCATAAATGCGCGGAATCAGCGAAACCAGCGTGGACTTCCCTGACCCTGTAGGACCCACAATCGCCAGGCTCGTACCGGCAGGAACCCTCAGGTTCACTCCATGAAGTACGTCATCGCCTGCGTGGCCGTCATTCCCCGCGGCCGTCTGCAACGTCGGACCATAACCGAAAGTGAGGTTCCGGAATTCAATTTCGCCGAGAACCTCTTCCGGAGCCCCGTCGGCCCATACTCCGGCATCGGTAATTGCGGGCTCTTCGGAAAGCAGATTGGCGATCCGTCCCAAGGATGCGGTGCCACGTTGGAAAATATTGATCACCCAGCCCAGCGCGATAATCGGCCATGTCAGCTGCACCATATTGGTGTTGAATGCGGCAAAGTCACCGACGTTGATACGGTGTTGGATGACTTCGCGCCCACCCACCAACAATACGATAACGATTGCCACTCCGAGTAAGGTTGTTAGAGTTGGCCACAGCATGCCCATCAGTCGTACCAAGCGCAAACTGCGCCCGATATACTCTTCGTTCTCTCGCTCGAACAGCTCGATCTCCGCTTCTTCCTGCACGTAGGCGCGAATCAGGCGTGCACCGGAGAAGTTCTCCTGAGCACGCGCCGAGATATCAGAGAACATTGCCTGAATGCGCTCAAACCGCTCGTGGATTTGCCGTCCGAAGTACTGCACCACAATGCTGAAAACCGGCAGCGGTAAGAAGGCGAACAGCGTCATTTTAGGGCTGATGCTGAGCATGAATGCCAGTGAAACGGCTGTAAACACGATGGTGTTGGCCGTGTACATGATCCCAGGCCCGACCAGCATGCGCACGGCATTCAGATCGTTCGTCATGCGAGCCATGATGTCCCCGGTTCGGGTACGCTGGTAGAAGCTGTAGGACAACCCTTCCAGATGCGCGAACAGGTCGTTTCGCAGATCGAACTCGATCTCCCGGGAAACACCGATCAGGATCCATCTTGTCAGGTACTGAAAGACCCCCTTGGCGAGTGACACGCCCATCAGGTACAAGGCGTACCTGGCGAGTGTGCGAACGCTCACCTCGGTGTTGAGCGCCTGCACAGCACTGCGGATGACGATGGGGAACAAGATCCAGATGCCGTTATTGCAAAGTACGCAGAGCGCGCCAATCGCAAACGTACCGCGATATTTCCGCAAATACGGCGACAGTGGTTTTAGGCTCTTGAACATGTGGCTCGACAGAGAGACGCCGGCGGGCGCCAAACAACTTAGATGATCGCTCCTTCGCTAGGGTTCGGTCTTACGTCGGCACTCTCAGCAACAGATACCCGCCGGCCAATCCGAAGATCAGGTCTGGCGCCCAGGCGGCTATCAGAGCGGGTAGTTGATTCGCGTTCCCCATGGCTTCGAACAATCCGGCAGTTACCCAGTAGACGATGGCGACACCCAGAGCAATCGCGACGCCCGCCAGTGCTCCACCTCGACGACTCTGCGCAGAGAATGGTATGGCGAGGATTGCCATAACCAGCGTAATGAGGGGATACGCTAGCTTCTTCTGCAATTGCACTTTCAGCCGAACTGTGTCGAATCCACTTTGCTGCAGGTCGCTTATATATCGTTTCAGCTCCTCGTAATCCATTTGCGACGATTGCCGTACTTCTTTCTTGAAGTAGCTGGGATCTTCGTGCAACTCCTTAAAGGTGGCCACATCGAAGGTTCGATATTCCTGTATAGAAGTGCCGTTCAACGTACGCACCCACCCGTTTTGGAAGACCCACTCTTGCAGGCCGGGCTCCCAATGCGCGCCATCTGCATGCACTCGACGCGTCAACTGGAATGTTGCCGGATCAAACTCGAAGACAGAGATACCGCCGAATTGGTTCGTGTCGGGATCAAACACCTGATAGTAATAAATCTGCTTGGATTCCCCGAAGATCCACTTCCTGTCGGCCTGCAAGTATGTCTGCGGTGGTTTGCCCTTGATCTCGTTGCGCAGAATCTCCTGGCGGCGGTTGGTATGGGGAATGTACACCTGGTCGAAAACAAACAGCCCGGCGGCGAATGCGGCCGACAGCACGATGACCGGCAAAGTAGCGCGATAAATGCTGAAGCCCGTAGCCTTCATGGCCGTCAGTTCGCTACTTTTTTGCAACAAGCCAAAAGTGATCAGCACCGCTAGCATCACCGACATTGGAGCCATCAGGTATACCAGTGACGGGCTCAGGTTCAAAAGGTACGCGGCCAACAGAACAAACGAAACTTTGTTCCGCACAATGTCCGTCAGCAGCTCGAAGAACGTGAACACCAGCGCCAGAATGAGGAAGGTTACGAGAACCATGGCTAGGTATAGCGCGAAGTCTCGCAGGATCATGTTGTCGAGAATCAGCGGAAATCGTGCGCCATAAAGCTTTCGCGGCTTGCGTCGCATAGCTCGCGTCCATCGGCTCTCGCGCAGCCCAGGGAGTCGTTTACCCCAAGCACGGAGGGTATTTCGCAGGACAACCGTGACTCGATGAATGAGACTGAAATCCAGGGGCATCCGATCGACGCGCCAGACCAGAATCAGTCCGCAAACAAAGAAGAATAGGTTTCCCGCCCACACGCCAAACCAGGGCGAAACTTTGCCTTGTCGTGCCAGAGAGACTCCCACCAGGGAGAAAAAGTAATAAACGAACACCAGCACGATTGTCAGAACAAATCCGGCGCTGCGGCCGCCCTTGTGCGCGGAAAGGCCTAACGGAATACCCACGAGAGCAAGGACAAGGCACGCCCCAGGCAGGGCAAAGCGCCGATGGAACTCGATCTCGTAGTACCGGGCCTTTAGGTAATCGTACGAAGACGAAGCCGGATCGATCTTGACCAGCGAGGCTCCGGCAGCTTCTTCCCGCGCGGCGTTACGAAGCAGAGCATGCAGGCTGAGTTCCGCCACCGGCTGCAGATCTCGAAACCCGCGCTCGGTCGAACTCGGTACCTGCACTGGAAGATCGGTGGTTTCGAAAGTTGTAATGGAGTACTGATCTTTCGCTTTCGGAATCAATTCCTGCTGCGTGCCATCTTCCAGATGGAATCGGACCTTTTCGGGCGACTCACTGAGCAAGGCGCCACGTTCCGCCAGCGTGATCCTGGGCGAGGCCGGATCGGAAATGTCCGCTAGAAATACTCCTCGCCACAATGATTGCCCTTTCGACGGAATAGCGTCCTGCACGTACAGAACGCGGTCCTTGAACTCTTCATAAAAGACGCGCGGCTGAATCTCAAACGAAGCCTGCGAACTCCTCAGCTTGTTCTGCAAGCCCGTGAGTGCCCGCGCAGAGCGAGGCGCGATGGCGATGCTGTTGAGCATAGCCAGCAGCCAGGCTGCGATCGCAAACATCGCGACGACGCGGACAAACATGCCCGCGCCCATCCCGCTGGCTCGGATAGCAGTAACCTCGCTGTCCGCCGCGAGTCGGCTTAAGCCGATCAGGATGCCCACCAGCACACCCATCGGCAGCGTGATCATGAATGCCGTTGGCAGTGTGTAGAGGAAAATTTCGCCCACGCTGGGCAACGGCGCGCTGTTGCGCACCACCAATTCCAGCAGGCGACCCAGGTCCCGCATGAAGATGATGAAGGTAAACAGCAACACGCCAAGCAGGGCGTGCGAACTTACTTCCTTCAATATGTAGCGGGTTAGAATGCGCACAAACAGTTAGTGTAATGGATATCGCCCTGTTGACGTTAGTTGGGAGACGGTCCGTAAGTGGCTGATAGCGTAAGCTCCTTTCCGTGTAGGTACACGGTCGTGCGCCTCGTCTCCCACTATCGGGTTACATTCGCGGCCGTGGATCGCTTTAATTGGGAACGCTTCTCTTGCTACACTTGTTCGTCGTCACCAATTCACAATGAGCGATTCCGGCCCGAAGATTCGGCTGGTGCTTCTTTGGCACATGCACCAGCCCTTCTACAAAGACATGCTGACCGGCGAGTACCGCCTTCCCTGGGTGCGACTGCACGCCCTGAAAGATTACTACGGCATGGTGAAGCTCGCCGAGGAGTTTCCCGAGGTACATCAGAATTTCAATCTCGTTCCCTCTCTCATCGCGCAGATTCAGGATTACGTCTCAGGCGAGGCTCACGACCCGTTTTTCGATCTCGTTTCAAAGCCCGCCAACGAGTTGACCGTCGCCGAGCGAAGTTTCGCCTTGCGATATCTGTTTCAGGCCAACCCGGTCAACATGATCGCCCGCTACCCTCGCTATCGGGAGCTTTGGGAGCTGTATCGCGTCACCGCCGACCGTCCGGAAGGTCCGGACACTTACTTTGTCACCCGCGATTACGCGGATCTTCAGGTCCTTTCGCAAATCGCATGGTTTGATGAGTATTTTCTGGGCGACCCTGAAGTCGCTGCCTTGATCCGCAAAGGCGAAGACTTCGATCGCTCCGACCAGGTGGCGGTTGTTGCCAAGCAGCGGGAGATACTGTCTAAAGTGATCCCCGCCTATGCGGAGGCGGCCCGCCGAGGTACCGTCGAGCTCTCCACTACGCCGTACTATCACCCGATTCTGCCACTCATATGCGATACGAATGTCGGCGGCGAGTCAACGCCAGGACTGCCTCTGCCGACACGCCGCTTTCGCCGTCCCGCCGATGCGACAATCCAGATACAGCGGGCAATTAAGCTCCATCAGCAGACGTTTGCCAGCACGCCGATCGGACTTTGGCCCTCGGAAGGTAGCGTTTCGGAAGAGGTGCTAGGGCTGGCTGCCGAGCAAGGAATCCGATGGATGGCCACCGACGAAGGCGTCCTGGCTCGGAGCGTCGGGTACAACTTCTCTCGCGACGGCCACGGTCGTTTGCACGGCGATAGTGCCGAGATGCTCTACAACATCCATCGTTACGAGAAGGACGGCGTGCAAATGCACTTGCTATTCCGTGACCACACGCTGTCTGACCTGGTGGGCTTCGTGTATTCCGGAATGCCCGCCCAGGACGCTGCGAACCACGTGTTGCACAGCATCCGCGAGTCAGCCCGGCCCGTGCTCGAACGCGGCAGGGACGCGGTCATCTCCATCATTCTCGACGGCGAAAATGCCTGGGAGTACTATCCTCAGTCAGGCCGCGAATTTCTGCGCCGCTTCTATCACGGCTTGCAGCGCGACCCGCTCATCGAGCCAGTCACGATCAGCGAAGCCATTGCCCGCCACAAGCAAACGAATTTCCATCGCCTCGACCGGCTGGTTCCCGGTTCATGGATCAATGCCAATTTCAATGTCTGGATCGGCGCTCCCGAAGACAACAAGTCCTGGGACTTGCTTTGGGAAGCGCGTGAGTACTATGAGCGCAATGCCGGTCGAGTTTCTGAGACCCAGCGCAAGCTTGCATGGGAAGAGCTTCTCATTGCCGAAGGAAGCGATTGGAACTGGTGGTACGGTCCGGAGCACCATTCGGCCAACGACCGCGACTTCGACGAGTTATACCGCAAGCACCTTTCGAACGTGTACACCGCCCTGGAAGGCGTGCCGCCGGAAGAGCTAACGGTCCCGATCGCCATCGGCTATACGAGGCCCAGCTATCATCCGCAGACCGCCTACGTTCATGCCACGGTCGATGGTCTCGTGAGCGGATACTTCGAGTGGATGGGCGCCGCCAGCTACACCTCCGACCAGCGCAGTAGCGCCATGCACGGGAAGCAGTTCCTGCTGGATGCCGTCTACGCTGGACTGGACTCCAATTCTGTTTCAGGGCGCCTGGACTTCTACATGGGTCTGCCGGAAGGACCCTATCAGATCATCCTGAACTTTGAGGTTACAGCTGATGCCCGCGACCGCAATTCTGCCTCCTCATCCTACCGCATGGTCGTGGATGCCCAAGGTGCACACCTACTGGGATGGGTGCTCACCAACGGCAACGAGCGCAACAAACTCGCGAGCCACGCTGCTCACAATGGCAACAAGAGCGCCAACGGCGTGGAAGTCGCAATTTGCGAAATCTTCGAAATGAGAGTGCCGTTTGATCTGATTGGAGCAAAGCCAGGAAGTCGGATCCGTTTGCGCTTTGCTCTCTGGCGCGATCAATTACCTGCCGACTCCTTGCCTCTCGAAGGATGGATCGACCTTTACGCCTTGGCCGAAGAGGAGATCGAGAGTAACCTGTTCACCTTCTCGCCTGACTGATCCCAACCTGCCGACGCTAAGGCTTTGTCCTCCCAATGGCTTCCGGAAAATAGATCGGCCAGTCTTTTTCCTTGGCAACCACTTCGAGGTCTGGACTCGGATTGATGCAAAACGGGAGCCGGGCAATCTCCAGCATCGCCAGGTCGTGGATTGAATTTCCAAAGACCGCGTCAACCGCTCGGCCTATTACCTCGCGTATCGCAACTGCCTTTAACTCATCAGTTGGCACGCGCGAAAGGCGATCGCTTGCCCTGCCATCTTCCACCTCAATGCAGGCTGCAAGTACTCGATCAGGTGGAATTCCAAACCGCTCCACCCCGGCTTCGACGACCCAATCATTAGTCGACGATACCGCCCAAACCTCGCATCCGTTCTCCGCTAGCTGGTGCGTGAGCCGCCGCATTTCCGGAAAAATCCGCGAGGCTACCACTTCTTCGAAGAACTCCTTCGCAGCTTGATACAAACCTTGCACCGGTAAACCGCTGTGCATCGTGACCATTTCACCGCACATCGAGAGTTCGTCCACAACGCCTTCTTCATACAATCGATACCGTTCCAGCATCGGTCCGGCAATTTCATGATCGACGATGCCGAGCCCGATCTCCCAATAGAAGAAATCGCGTCCTGCGTCGCCACTCCACAGCGTGCCGTCGCAATCAAATACGGCCACCTCAGGCTTCAGCGCCAATACGCGTTCCACAAATTGCGAAGCTCTGTTTAACAGGAGGGGTGTGCTCAAAAAGTAGTCTCCGCAGGCATTGTTTCAGACCGCAAAAGCCTCTGGTAGTCTTCCATCGAGTCGATATTGGCCGCAATTCGCTCGTCCTCAACCGGAAGGTACCGCACGTGTTGCTGGTGCTGATGTTCAATATCGCGGGCCATCGCCGTGGCCGCTGCGCGAAGAAA
This sequence comes from Binatia bacterium, assembly GCA_035638375.1. Lineage (GTDB taxonomy): Bacteria > Acidobacteriota > Terriglobia > Terriglobales > Acidobacteriaceae > DASRAA01. The sequence goes on from DASRAA010000211.1 coordinate 82,318, forward strand.
CTGCTCGATCATTTCACGCCCAATCACAATGGGATGGCCGTGTACCGTCGACCCATTCTGAGTGATTTCCGGCACCACCGCCCAGACATCGGTCTCCGCATTCAGAAATGCCAATCGCAGCGCCTGCACGGTTCTTGGCAACACCGGAGGTCGGTCCACCGGGGTCAACAGCGCGGCGTCGCGTCCACGGTTCAATACCTCGCGAAGGCCGGTTTGCATGGAGCTGAACTGCCCGCGTTCCGGCTTGGGATTTACAACCAGGAAAGCATTGTGCGCATCAACCACCGGCTCCAACTTCTCAGCGTTGACCCCGCCCACCACCAGTACGAGATCGCAATGCGGTTGCAGGAGATCGATCATCGCTCCCAGGAATGTGTTGACGGCGGGTGCTCCCTCCGCTACCGGAGGCCATGGCAGAAGCGCCTTGTCGCGGCCCATGCGCGTGGATGCGCCAGCCGCTAGAATCACTCCGCAGATACCGGCAGCCCTGACCATGGCTCGAAGATATCAGAGCACACCACAGGCTGCCAGTTTCGGTGGGTGGATCAAGACGAGGCTCTATCGATCTTGAGCGCGCTCGTGAACTGCATCCTGCTCGCTGTCGGAGCTGGCTTGGCGCGATTCGTACGCGTAGGCCTTGCTGGGAACACTTGGTACCGTATGCCTGCGCACCGCAATCATCTCGGCGACAATCGCAACCGCAATCTCCTCCGGAGTCACTGCACCAATCTCCAAACCTACAGGAGCATGCACGCTTTCAAACTTCTTAGCCGGAATTCCTTCCTGTACCAGCTCTTTATAAATCGCAATCGTCTTCCGCTTTGAGCCGATCATCCCCAGATAGCGCAGGTTTAGATTTACAGCCCACCGCAAGATCTTCATATCATCGCGATGCCCACGCGTAACGATTACGACGTAGGCCGACTCCGGAATGTGGAGTCGCTGTATAACGGCCTCGAAGTCGTTCGCAATTACCTCTCGGGCATCAGGAAATCGCTCACCGTTGGCATAGCTCTCGCGATCATCGACGACCGTAACGTCGAAACCCGCAATCCGAGCCACTATGTACAAGTTGTATGCCACATGCCCAGCGCCGAAGATGTACAGCAGCGCCGGAGGAAGCACCGGCTCGATGAAGACTTCGAGCGTACCACCGCAAACCAGCCCGGTGTCGTACTTGGGATTATTGTTGAGATTGAATGTCAGTGTGCGCGGCTTTCCTTCTTCCATCACTTCGCGTGCGGCCTGCCAAACCTCCGCCTCCACGCAACCGCCGCCTATCGTCCCCGCAATCGATCCGTCATCCCGCACGAGCATCTTCGCCGTCTGGAACGAGGGGATCGACCCGCGCGCGGTTGTTATCGTGGCAATCGCCCCCCGCCGCCCCTGCCTCCGAAGCTCAACAATCTGTTCGTAGATGTCCATACTACGTTGTGTCGATTATAGATGCAGGTTCGAACGGGCCGGTCTCGTGGGTTATCCTCGAATTGTTTCACCAGGAGCGCCCATGAAAGCCGTCCGCATCCACGAGTTCGGTGGCCCCGAAGTTCTCCGCTACGAAGATGTTCCTGACCCCGAACTCCGCAAAGACCAGGTTCTCATTCGCGTCCGCGCCTGCGCCCTGAATCACCTCGATCTCTGGGTGCGCAAAGGACTCCCAGGCGTCAAGCTCCCGCATATCCTCGGCAGCGATATTGCCGGGGAAATCGCCGAATGTGGCGAATACATCAGCGACCTGAAGCCCGGCAGCCGTGTGCTGCTGTCGCCCATGCTGTTCTGCGGCCATTGCGAGCAGTGCAACAACGGACGCCAGAACTTCTGTCCTCAGTTCGCTGTGCTCGGCAACAACGCCGAAGGTGGAAACTGCGAGCTTATCGCGGTGCCGCGCGTCAACGTGATTCCCATCCCCGATTCGTTGAGCTTCATCGATGCGGCATCTGTCCCGCTGGTATTCCTCACTGCATGGCACATGCTGGTGGGTAACGCCAAGCTGCGCACCGGACAAACTGTTCTTGTTATGGGTGCAAGTTCCGGAGTTGGTTCGGCCGCGATTCAGATCTGCAAAATGCTTGGCGCCACCGTTATCACCACGGCGGGCAACGCGCAAAAGCTGGCCAAAGCCCGGGAGCTTGGCGCCGACCATACCATCGACCATTACAAGCAGAAGATTTCCGACGAGGTGAAGCGCATAACAAACCGCCGCGGAGTAGACATCGTCTTTGAACACGTCGGCACTGCTACGTGGTCCGAGTGCATCAAGTCTCTTAAGTACGGAGGCACGCTCGTTACCTGCGGCGCCACCACCGGCTACGATGCCTCACTCGATCTACGCGTGCTCTTTGCCCGGCAATTGTCATTTTTTGGCTCCTATATGGGGAGCGAAGGCGAACTGGACGAAGTTCTCAAGCACGTTTTTGCCGGCAAGTTGAAGCCGGTTGTCGATCGCACTTTCCCGCTCAGCGAAACGCGAGCCGCCCACGAATATTTGGCCAGTAGCGAACAATTCGGCAAAGTCGTGGTTCTGCCCTAGCCAAGGTTGTACTCAAATGTCCCCGACAGCGCTTTCCTACACCATTCGCCCCGCCACCATCGATGATCTCTCCGAACTTCAGGCGCTCGTCCGGGAATCGGTCTGGAGGCTGCAGGCAAGCGATTACTCCGATGCAGTTCGCAAGGCTGCGATCAGACTCGTGTACGGCATTGACACACAGCTCATCCGCGACAAAACCTACTTCGCCGTCGAGGCCATGGATCAGATCATTGCTTGCGGTGGTTGGAGCCGTCGTCGAACTCTCTTCGGCGGCGATCAGCACACCCCTACACGCGAACCCGAACTGCTTGATCCTGCAACCGACGCAGCCAAGATCCGTGCCTTTTTCGTGCGCCCGGGATGGGAACGCAAGGGCATAGGTAGTGCCTTGATCCGAGCCTGCGAGCAGGCGGCGCTCGCTGAAGGATTCCGCCGCTTCGAGATGGGCTCGACCTTGACCGGAGTAGCACTGTACTCTGCCCACGGTTATCGCGAAGTCGAGCGGATCGAAGTACCCTTGGACCAGGGGCTTACCATGACGGTCGTTCGCATGGCCAAAGCACTGGGCTAAAGTCGCTAGCCAAAGTTGCATCTTCGGGCTCAGCCACGGTATCGAAACAGACGGGTATAATGACAGCGATGGATACCAGCAATCTCACCCCCAAATTCAACAATCCTGAGACCGGTGCGGAGCGCGCCAGCAACCTGGCCGGCCTCGTAGAAGATCGATCTCAGCTTCTGCGCGCAACCTTCGGCGAGCAGCAGCATGAGGGAGTGATTCTTGCCTCGCTCGATAACGTCGTCAATTGGGTGCGAAAGAATTCCATTTGGCCCATGACCTTCGGTCTGGCCTGTTGCGCCATCGAAATGATGTCGATGGGCGCGTCGCGCTTCGATATTGCCCGCTTCGGCGCCGAAGTGTTTCGTCCTTCACCGCGTCAATCTGACCTCATGATCATCGCAGGTCGTGTCTCCCAGAAAATGGCCCCGGTAATTCGCGAGCTTTATCAGCAGATGCCTGAACCGAAATGGGTCATTTCCATGGGCGCTTGTGCAACCTCCGGCGGCGTCTTCAACAACTACGCGCTGGTTCAGGGCGTGAACCAGTGGATTCCGGTGGACGTCTACGTTCCGGGTTGCCCACCCCGTCCTGAGCAGCTTATCTACGCCATCATGCTGCTGCAGGAAAAGATCAAGAACGATCGGGGTTCGTTTAAGCGCGCCCTCAATCTAGGCTAATCCGGCCTCTGTCTCATGCGCTCGCTGTGGCAAGCGCGTTGGTTGTGACAAAACGCTGAGGTCGGTATCAAACTCCTGCATCCCACGCGCGTACAATCCATCCAATGCTCTGATTCAAGTTGGCAGTAGCCTTCCGGCAACGTGTCGGCGAGAGCGATTCTCTATGAAGATCGGGATCACCTGTTATCCCACTTACGGCGGCAGTGGCATCGTGGCCACGGAACTCGGTCTTGAGCTGGCCGTCCGCGGGCACGACATCCACTTCATTTCCTACTCGCAGCCCATCCGCCTCACCAACGGTACGCCTAACATTCACTACCACGGGGTCGAAGTTTCCCGGTATCCGCTGTTCGAATATCCGCCCTATGATCTCGCCTTGGCGACGCGCATGGCCGAGATTGCCGAAGTTATGCGTCTCGACTTGCTGCACGTTCACTATGCCATTCCCCACTCCGTCAGCGCCATGCTCGCTCGCCAGATGCTGGCCGACGATCATCATCGTAAGAGCCGCAAACTGCCCTATGTCACAACTTTGCACGGAACGGATATCACGCTCGTCGGCGCCGATCCTTCCTACCTGCCGATTACCCGATTCTCCATCGAGCAGAGTGATGGTGTGACCTCGATCTCGCAGTATCTTGTGAAGCGAACTCTCGAAGTCTTTGAGATCACCACTCCCATCAAGATGATTCCCAACTTCGTGAACTGCGACATGTACCATCGCACCCCAGAAATCATGCAGCAGCGCTCCAAGTACGCAAAACCGGACGAGCGTCTGCTCGTCCACCTCTCGAACTTCCGGCCGGTCAAGCGCGTGCAGGACGTGATCGAGATCTTCGACCGCGTGCAGCAGAAGCTTCCCGCGCGCCTGATGATGATCGGCGACGGCCCAGAGAGGGCAAGTGCCGAATGGCTCGCCGGTGAAAAGGGAATCCACGACAAAATCCACTTCATGGGCAAGCAGGACCGCATTTACGAGAAGCTTCCCTTGGCGGATGTCATGCTGATGCCGAGCCAACTTGAGTCCTTTGGATTGGCAGCGCTGGAAGCAATGGCGTGTCAGGTTGTCCCGATCGCTACGAAAGCCGGCGGCGTTCCCGAAGTAATCCAGCACGGCAAGACTGGCTTTCTCGCCTGTGTCGGCGACGTCGAATCAATGGCGAAATTCGCGGTCGAAATTTTGTCGGACCAGGAAAAACTGGAAGACATGGGTGTGTCGGCACGTGCCAGCGCGCAAGCTCGTTTTTGCGCCAGCAAAATCATTCCCATGTACGAGGATTATTACCGCGAGGTGCTGGAGCGCGCTTCATAGAGTGCTCCCGCCACTGAGCCGCCCATTTCCTCAGCCAGTAGCACAGGTAGCTCCAGCCGCACCAGCGTTCCGTGTCCGGGCTGGCTTTCGACCGTGATCTGTGCGGCATCTCCATAAACTACCTGCAGTCGCTCGGAGACATTCACCATCCCGATCCCTGTTCCGGAGGAGCTGCTGCTGCCAGACGCGGGCATGCCGACGCCGTCGTCCTCAACTTCGATGATTATCCGCTCGTCGGCCGCCCGGCTTCGCAGGTGGATGCTGCCGCCTTCGACCTTGTCTGCTAACCCATGCTTGAGAGCGTTTTCCACCAGCGGCTGCAAGATCATGCTGGGCACGAGATGATCCAGTGAGTTAGGGTCGAGTTCCTTGTAAATTTTCAGCTTTTCCCGTCCGAATCGAACTACCTCGATATCGAGATAGTCGTCCAAGAATTCGACCTCTTCCCGCAGGGGAGCGAAAGAGTCGCCCTTTCGCAACAATCGGCGAAGAATGTTACTTAATTTGACGATCATCTCGCGCGCCGAGTCAGGGTTGCGGCGAACCAACGACGACACCGAGTTCAGCGTGTTGAACAAAAAGTGTGGATTGATCTGGCTCTGCAGAGCCTCCATTCGCGTCTGCAGCAACAACCGCTCTTGCTGCTCCAGCTTCATTTCAATCCGCACATTGTTCAGGACCTTCAGCGCAATCGCAACCGCCATGACCGTTCCTGTGTATATGGCTAGCTCAACCAACCAGTTATCGCTGTAAAGCGCAAAAAGCCGCCGTGGAAAAGCCCGGTGTAAGTGGATCCTGACAAACTCCAGAGCGAGAATGAGGAAGAAGAACGACGTCTGCCAGTCGATGAGGGACTTTCGGATACTGCGCCGAACCCAGTGGTAAATGTTCAGGTCGAAGAGGGGCGAAAACGACCACACCACTTCCCGTTCCGAGGCCATGTGGCGCAGCACGCCCGCCAGCAGCCCGGCAATCACGTTCATCGGCAGCGCCAGCCATTCCCCCAACAGAAGTGCGGGAAGTGAGACGAGAATCCCGCCCATGGTGCCAACCAGGCGGCCACCGATGACACCCATCAGGATTGCGCCTTCAAACGAGATGTCGGCGGCGTAGAAGTTCCTAACCCACCCTCGCACCAGAACGCCCAAAGCAATTGGAATCCCGATGACTAGGACTACTTCGATCTTCTCGCCCAGGGTGCGTTCTTCGCGGAAGAGCAGCACACGAAAGCGGCGCGCGCGTACCAGCACACTGCTGATCGCCGCAGCCACGCCAAGGCGAATCAGAACCGTGATGAGAATGAGGCGATTGTCCACCGTACTCCTATCGCGTAAGAGGAGCTGATTTCAACACAGAGAACACAGAGAGCACGGAGTTTTTATTCAGGTCTTTTCTGTGTTCTCCGCGACCTCCGTGGTGAAAATCTGTCTCGACGCGCTCCTATCCTAGTTTGCTCGCGGCTTCGCGAAGCGCTTGTTCTGCGCTGGCGGCGTCCCGCGCCCCGCCTTGTGCCATGTCGCGGTTGCCTCCGCCCCGCGTACCAAGTTTCTGCGTGGTCTCTTTCATAAGGCTGCCCATGTCATTGGCGAGTCCAGATGTCTGGGCAAACACTAGCGACGGTTGATTGCTGCCGCAGCCAAGGAGCACCGCAGCCTTTTCCAGACGAACCAGCTTTAGCGCCAGTAGCTTGATGAACTCAAGATTCCGGTCCGCGAAGAACTGCATCAGAAACTTTTGACCAGTGCCCGCAGGCCGTTCTTCCGCCGTGCGCAGCAGATCGGCAGCCTGCAACTCGGCGATTTCTTCCAGCAGCCGATGCTGCGCTTTCTGGCCACTCTTTACTTCTTCCAGCAACTTCAGCGCCTGATGTCCCACATCCCATAGATGGGATGAGAAAACTGAGCCCGCTTCAGTCAGCGCCTGGAAATCGCGGCGCGATGTGGCAACAGCGCGTAAGCCGCAAACGAACTCGACTCGAACGCCCTGTTTCACCTTCTCCGTCTTGCGCAGAACAATCCCGCCAATCTGTCCCGTGCTGCGAACGTGCGTGCCACCGCACGCGTTCAGATCGAAGTCGCGGATATCGATCAGGCGGAGCTTTTCGCGCCCGGCTGCGGGAATCTTGCGTACGCCCATAGCACGCGTCTCCTCCGGAGTTGCATACCGGATTGCGACCGGGAGGTCTTCAAAGATGGCTTCGTTGGCCAAGCGCTCCGCAGCCGCGACTTGTTCAGCGGTGAGCTTGTCAGTCGCGAGATCGATGGTGCAGCTTTCATCTCCCATGTGAAAAGAAACCGTGGCGAACCCGAACAACCGCTCAAACGCTGCCGAGAGCACGTGTTGGCCGGAGTGCTGCTGCATGTGGTCACGACGGCGAGCGGAATTCACTTCGCCACGAACCGGCACGCCTGGCCGCAGCCAACCCGGGGGACACTCAACAAGATGCACCAGCTCGCCGCTCTCCTCCTGTTCCTGAACGTCGATGACACGCAGGCGGGAGCCGTTCGCCATCGCGTATAGGAGTCCGGTGTCGGATTTCTGTCCGCCGCTAGTGGGATAAAAGGCCGATTGGTCCAGCGTCACAACTGCCTGCTCACCCCGGTCTTCGACGCCCGTCACGGTGGCGTCGAACTGGAGCAGAGTGGGGTCGTTGTAGTAGAGACGCTCGGTCAAGGCCGTTTCCTTGCAACTTATCAGTGTAAATGGCGGCAAACCTGAATATCGGGATTCTTAGGCAAGAAAACGCACTTTCCCGGTCGCGATTTCGTACACCTCGCCGATGATTGTTGCCCGGCCTCCTTCTACGGCGCTCTTTCCTTCCGGCGTAGCGAGCAGTTGGCCGATGGACCAGCGAAGGTTCTCTTCCAGCGCTTTTTCAAGTTGCGCTTCGGGGGAAAGATGGGGATCTGGGTCGGAGAGTCCGGGCTGGATGCCATCCACCCGAATCTGGATACGCGACTTATGCTCGGTGCCATGCGCCTTGGTATCGAGTGCAGCAGCGACAGCGCCGCATCCCTGATGACCCAGGACGACGAATAGCGGTGTGTGCAGATGCGATCCGGCGTACTGCAAGCTGCCCATGACTTCCGCAGAGACGACATTGCCGGCGGGGCGAAACGATGAAGAGCTCGCCAAAGTTGGCGTCGAAAACGAGCTCGGGGGGAACTCGCGAGTCGCTGCAACCGAGGATGGTCGCGTACGGATGTTGTCCTCTGGCGAGATCGGCGAGTGTCTCTTTGCAAACGGTGGGGAAGCGAGCTTCTCCACAAAGAAAGCGCTCGTTGCCTTCGATGAGGCGTTGCAGCGCTTCTTGCGCGGAGATGGTAGGGTGATCGGGCTGCGTATCGGCCATACCTCAGTGAAAAGGCCCAAATCAACCAACACAGATGACACGGATCAAAAAATCAGTCTCAAGTTTTGGAAACGCAACAACAAGTGTCCACAGGTGTCCACCCCGCTCTACCGCCAAAGGAAGACGGTAGAACAGGGCATCCTAAACCGATCGTTACTCGCTGCTCTCGCCGTATTCGACGCTCTCGGGCCAGGCGTCGTTGGTCGCTTGCCAGGTTTTGTCGGGGTTGTAGAGCTCCATCTTCTTGACGATTTCCAGCGAGTTGGGACCGAGGTCTTTCTGGTACACGACGCCGTCGTAGTTGACGATGAAGGTCTTCACGCCGGTGACACGATACTCGACGGGCACTGCTACCAGCGCGAAACCGCCGATCATGACGTTTTCGATGACGTAGTTGATCGCGCCGTTGGGAGCGTCCTTACCCTGGCCTTTCAGAATTTTGAAGTAGTAGCCGTGAAAACCCTCTTTCCTACTTGAGTAACCCTCTTCCAGCGCATCCGCAACCTGCTTGCCGATGGGACCGGCGGACTTGCCGTCAGCGTCTTTCCAATAGAGGCCGTCCTGCTTGCCGGGAGTGCTGATGATCTTCTGCGCGTACTGGTTGATGCCGGAGTCATCGTGAACCGTCGAAGCGTATTCGATTTGTGCCGAGACGTAGCCGCGGCAGACGGTGATGGCGTCGAGTTCGTTGGCGCCGATGCGGCGGTAGAGAATGTCCTGCTTACCCTGCTTGGCGTCGAAATACCACTTGTCGTTGACCTTGACGAGTGGCACGGGAAGCGGCCAATCGTTGTTGCCGACGACGAGGGTGGCGCGGTCGGGGTTGGACTTGCTGATTTCGACGGTCTTCTTCGTCGTGGCGTCGCTTGCGAACTGCGCCGCATGGTTCTTGTCCTGCACCGTGTCTTTCGAGGCAACGATGTCTTTGCCTTCAGGGCCCAAGATCGCCAGAAGCTCGTCAACGTTGAAGTCAGCGGCAGCCTTGACCAGCGCGTCTGCGGCAGCGTCGGGTGTGGCGAAGGCGCGTGCGCCGGCGGGGGGAGTGGCCGCGACGGAGGGTTTCGCGGGAGGTGCGGATGAGGGTTGGGTTGCGGGCTGGGCCTGTCCGAATGCGAGCAGGGAAAACAAGCAGCACAGTATTAGGAGGAGAGTCTTATTGCGGTTGAGTGATTTGAATTTTGTCGATTGCATTATCGCCTCGCTGGATCGAAAAACAACTTCGTGCGATTGAAAAGGCGGGGCTTCCTGAGAGGAATGCGCAACAAAGGGGGCCTTCGACTCCGCTCGTCCAAAGGAAGGACTTGCTTCGCTCAGGATGACACTCCCAGACATCTTCGATCTTCTCGGGTGACCCGCAGCTTGATGAATGCTCATGATGGTTTCAGGACCTAACGGCGACGTCCTCCTCCTCCACCGCGAGCTCCGCCACCGCCACGGGCGCCACCGCCGCCAAAGCTAGAAGCCCCGCGGGACTGGCTGGCGCGCGCGCCGCTGCCGCTCATGCCGCTGCCGCCGAAGGCACTGCGATTGTTCGCGCTAGGACTGTTTGGGACGCGCTGGTTGCCGACGCGATCACCGCCGCCACGATTACCTGCTCCGCCTACGCCGCCGGCACCACCCGCGCCGCCAGGACCACCCACTCCGCCGCGATTCCCGGCACCCGCGCCGCCACGACTGGCCACATCACGCGTGCCCGCGCCCGCCTGCTGACGCTGTCGGGCGTTATTCTGGCGGCTTTGCAATGAATCACCTCTAGCCGTACCGCCATACTTGTTAGCAAGCTGGCGGTCGGAGTAAGGCGCGCCTCCGCGATGCGAAGGATTGTGCTGCCAGCCAGAGTTGCCGCGATTGCCGCCGTTCACGCGGTTGCCGCCCTGGATGTTATTGCGGTTGAAATTAGAGTTGCGGTTGAAGTTGTTATTGTTGTTGATGGTGATATTGTTGTTGCCGCCGCCCCATCCGCAACCGCAGCACCAGCCGCCGCTCCACATTGCTCCCATGGCAACGCCGACGCCGAACGATATGGCCATTCCCGCGGCATAGTAGCCCGGGGGTGGATAGGCAATAGGCGGGTAAGCATAAACGGGAGGTCCGTACACAACCGTTGGGTTGTAGCTGGGCACGTAAACCACTTGCGGATTCGCCTGCTCGATAACAATGACCTGTTTGCTTTCGACGGTCTTCGTTTCGACCTTCATCTGCTCGTTGGATTTGAGATTGCCCTTGTCTTGCGCGGTTTTGCGCATGCGCTGCACGGCGGCCATAACATCGTCCTGCTGTGCGAGGAAAGCGTTACCGAGATCGGTCGTCCACTTGATGTTATCGGCGAGTTGCTTGACGAGGTCAGGCAAGGCCGCGAGGGACTGAATGCTCGGGTCCCAATTTTGTTTAGCCACCGCGTCAGCCAGAGCCTTGTCTTTTAGATTCTTGTTCTGGCCAAGCCACTGCTGGAGCTGAATAATCTCCAGCGGATAAGTGGATGCCATGAGGACATTGCTCAGCATCGGGTCGGGATAGAGCGCGATAGGCGCGACCAGCGAGTCGAGCTGATCGGCGGGCAGCAGCGCCGACTGATCCTGGGATGTGGCCTGAGGCGGCGGTGTGGGGTTTGCCACGGCTGCGGTGCCGGACGGGAGTGCTGCAATGCAGAAGATGGCTGTGCATTGGCGGAGGAACGTCAGGAGATTATTTCTGTGCATAAAGGTATGCCTCAATGCGTGAGTGAAAGCGTGCATAGCTACGGAACGCACCGGTTCATGACGCCAATGCGACGTGCGAATCGGCGGTGATACCGGTGTTTCGGCTATTCTTGGTACGACTCAAGTATATGCCTGTCGGCAGAAGTATGGATATGTTAGGCAGGTGGGAGGAGGGTTATTTGCACCCGGTACAGACCGGGCGGATCCCTGACAAAACAGACCTGGAGCACCCCTGACACTGCGCAGAGAGCCCAGCGGCATGTAGAAGGACGGCATGTCCTGAAAAGCGAGTAGTGTGATGGAGGAGAAGGTACGATTCGTCGTGGAGTATGAACGAGGTGGGCAGATCATGACGGAGCTGTGGGAGAGCTTCTGGATCAGCCGGAAACCGGGTCTGTGTGGCTGCGGCGGTACCGGGCGCTGGGGCTGGCAGTCTTGCTTTCGTCGCCTGCTTTCACTCGGAAGGTGCTGCTCCAGAGAACGCGGCCGGTGCGGTCACCGCAGTCCTGGACGCGAAGTTCACCCTTTATACTGTGAGACCGGCATCTGCGTGGAAATGATGTCGTGACGGTAATAGTGCTCGGCGGGATTTACTTCTCGCCGAAACCCGCTACAACCGCCGCATGGGATGCCACTTGCCGATACCCTGACAGGAGCCAATTTCTTGCCATAGAGTCGGAATCGATGGGGAATTCTTCGCAGGTTTCAATGTGAGTCGTCAGAGTTTCACCTTACTTTGGGAGATGCGGAGAGATGTGGTGAGGTTTGTCGATGCGAACCCACGATTGCCAAACGAAGGCAATTGGGGGCCACCTACAAGATGCTGATGCCAAATGAAGAGCCCCACTCAACCAACGGAAGGTTAAGTGGGGCAAGCGGCTCTCAGGACGCTTGGCCGATCCTTGCGCAACTGAAGGCAGAAGATCCTTGTCGATCCCACCTGCTCGCTCAGGGTTTCGCGAGCTGGCTCACGCCAGCTAACGGCCCAACCTGGCGCCCGCGCTGCGCACGACCACCCATTTGCCGCCCCGGTTCTCGAGAAGATCCATCCAAACAAACTCACCGCTGGTATCTTTTCCGTCCCGGTTCCTCTTTTCTTTGACACGGGCAGAGGCCACGGCAACATTGCCATACACCTGCACGTCTATAGGCCCATTTTCAAACCACTCGAGCTTGTCATGGAAGGATTTGAAATCGCTTAGAAGGGTCTGCTTAGTGACAACCTCGCCGGAGGAGCCGACGGTTGCGAAATTGTCGGCGTAGATCTGACTGAGCTTTTCGATATCGCCTGCCACCATTGCATTTCCCATATCCTGTTCGAGCTGCTTGATCGTGTCGGTATCACCGGTATCTTTTGCCTGCCCTTGAGCAGGAATTAACGCCAGTGAGGAAATCAACACGATAACTATGCTGGTTGTGAGCCGCATGTTAGAGCGTCCTCCATTCGAGAAATATGCTCGGTCTCACCGAGGCTTTCGGGGATCAGTATTCGATGGAGAACGAATGCTGTCCATGACCTCGGAGGTCATACAGAACAGGGGTTGTGGTGGAGCGCTGTGGGGGAGCGTTCTGTTGCTAAAGCGCCGGGTCGGCCAGGCGATTCACCAGAGTGCGCGTGGCTTCATCTGCGGGGAAAAGAGTTTCAATGCGCAGTTCCTGCAGTGCAACATCCAGCGGCGTGCCCAAGGTAGTCAGCGCAGAAAACAGGCGAAGCGTCGAGTTCTTCCACTTGTAATTGATGGTCAAGAACGGCGGAGGAGTGCCATCGAGATCGGGTGTGCGCCAGCGGCTCGGCACGCCAGGATAGCTGAGCAACTCCTCGAGGAAACGCTTCAACGTCTCGTCAGAAGGGTTGTCTGCAACTTCGCGATGTACCCGCCGAGTGATGTGTGCGGCGAGCACGTTCCAGTTTTCGATGAAGGGCCGCAGCCCTTGAGGATGAAATACAAGGCGGGGGCCATTCAGAGGCGTAACAGAATCGCAGCCGGGGAAGAGGGCAAGGATGCGCTGTGCACCAGCATTCATCCTCAGGATGTTCCAATAGCGATCCATAACGAGTACGGGATTCGGCTCAAGTTGCGCTATGAGAACCTCCACAGCCCGGCGTGCCGCCTCTAGTTCAGGTGCATCGAGACTAGTGTGACGATAGAGCGGCGCATAGCCGGCCGCGAGCAGCAGCGCATTGCGCTCACGCAATGGAACCCGCAGAGCCTCGGCAAGACGCAAGACCATCTCCCGGCTCGGCTGTGCGCGGCCAGTCTCGACGCAGCTCAGATGACGCGTTGAGATCTCTGCATCGAGTGCCAGGTCCAACTGGCTGACCCGCCGAACGCCGCGCCAGTTACGCAGCAGGACGCCGAAATTTTCACTAGAAAGCATTGTTAGGACAAAGACAAAGCGAAGGAGATCACGGACCCCGATTATAAGAGCAATCGTGTCCGCCTAGCGCGACCAGGCTTTCTGGGGCCAAACCCCGCGTGCGATTTCCCTAAGAGACCAGCAGATCTTTCGACTCAGACCGCGATTTTTCTCGCCACCCTCACTCAGGAGGAGCGCCGCAAAGAGCTTTACTTTTTCAGAATTTCAGTGATCCAACGGAAAACCCCACTCAACCAAGAAGGTTGAGTGGGGCCCCAGGTCAGGGGCTGAAGCTCGAGTTCACAAATGGCTTTGTTGGGCACGACTGAAGCCGTGCCCTGATACGATGCATCGCAAAAGAAAAGGCCTCGCATGCGCGAGACCCTTTCGATTAACTACGCTTTTGACTAGCCACTCACACTAGCCACTGATTAATACATTCCGCCCATGCCGCCGCCGTGCGGAGCCGCCGGTTCCTTCTTCTCTTCCGGAATCTCGGAAACCAGGGCTTCGGTCGTCAGCATCAGCGAGGCGATCGAACCGGCGTTCTGCAGCGCGGTGCGCGTCACCTTGGTCGGATCGATCACGCCAGCCTTGACCAGGTTTTCGAACTGGCCGGTCTGGGCGTTGTAGCCGAATGCGTCGTCCTTCGAGTCGCGAATGCGGCCGACCACAATCGCACCCTCTTCTCCGGCATTGCCGACGATCTGGCGCAACGGCTCTTCGAGGGCGCGACGCACGATGTTGGCGCCGATCTTCTCGTCGCCTTCCAGCTTCAGCGCATTGATTGCGTCACCGGCACGGAGCAGGGCAACGCCGCCTCCGGGCACGATGCCTTCCTCCACCGCAGCGCGGGTGGCGTGCATCGCATCTTCGACGCGGGCCTTCTTCTCCTTCATCTCGGTCTCCGTGGCCGCCCCGACCTTAATCACGGCAACCCCGCCGACCAGCTTCGCCAGCCGCTCCTGCAGCTTCTCGCGGTCGTAGTCGCTGGTGGTCTTGTCGATCTGGCTGCGGATTTCTTTTACGCGGCCTTCGATGTCGCCGGCCTTGCCCTTACCTTCGACGATAGTGGTATTGTCCTTGTCGATGGTGACTTTCTTGGCTTGGCCGAGGTCCTGGATCTGCACGTTCTCGAGCTTGATGCCGAGGTCTTCGGTGATGGCCTTGCCACCAGTCAGAATGGCGATGTCCTGCAGCATGGCCTTGCGGCGATCGCCGAAGCCCGGGGCCTTCACGGCCGCGACGTTCAGTGTGCCACGCAGCTTGTTGACCACCAGGGTGGCCAGCGCTTCACCTTCCACGTCTTCCGCGATGATGACCAGAGGACGGCCGCTCTTGGCGATGTTCTCGAGCAGCGGGAGCAGGTCTTTCATCGACGAAATCTTCTTCTCATGAATGAGAATGTACGGGTTCTCCAGGACCGCTTCCATGCGCTCGGCGTCGGTCACGAAGTACGGGGACAGGTAACCGCGGTCGAACTGCATGCCTTCCACGACCTCAAGCTGCGTCTCCATGGTCTTCGACTCTTCGACGGTGATGACGCCGTCCTTGCCGACCTTCTTCATCGCTTCGGCGATGATCTTACCGATGGTCTCGTCGTTGTTCGCTGAGATGGTGCCTACCTGCGCGATCATCTCGCCAGAAACCTTCTGGGAGTACTTGTCTATGGCTCCGGGATTACGGTTGCCGTCGTTGTCTAAGGTGCCGCAGACAGCCACGACAGCTTTCTCGATGCCGCGCTTCAGCGCCATCGGGTTTGCGCCGGCAGCAACGGTCTTCACGCCTTCGCGGTAGATGGCCTGCGCCAGAACGGTGGCGGTGGTGGTGCCGTCGCCGGCGACATCGGAGGTCTTGGAGGCGACTTCGCGCACCATCTGTGCGCCCATGTTCTCGAGCGGATCCTTCAGCTCGATTTCTTTTGCCACGGTGACGCCGTCCTTGGTGATGAGCGGCGAACCGAACTTCTTTTCGATTACAACGTTGCGGCCCTTGGGGCCGAGGGTGACCTTCACGGCATCTGCCAGGACGTTGACGCCCCGCAGAATCGACTGCCGTGACTCTTCACCGTGCAGAATCTGCTTTGCCATTGCTTGCTTCTCCTCAAGGGGCTAAAGCCCCGCAATTTTGGTTAGCTCTTCCGGCACGGCTAAAGCCGTGCCCTTTCAAACCGTCCGTCCCATCCCTCTCCTTCGGAGAGGGCTGGGGTACCCGCCGGAAAGTTTACTTGGTGGCGAAGGCTGGCTTGCCGGCGCCTTCGAGGATGCCGAGGACTTCTTCTTCACGCATGATGAGAAAGTCTTCGCCGTCGATCTTGATTTCCGTTCCGGCATACTTGCCGAAAAGGACGCGGTCGCCCGCCTTCACATCCAACGGGAAGGTCTCGCCCTTGTCGTTGGTCTTGCCACGGCCGGCGGAGATGACTTCGCCTTCCTGCGGCTTGTCTTTGGCGCTGTCGGGGATGATGATGCCGCCCCGGGTGGTCTCAGCCTCTTCTACACGACGAACGACGATGCGGTCATGCAGGGGAGTCAGCTTGGTTGCCATTCTTGGAACTCCTTTCCAACATTTGCTCAGATTGAATTGCCGTACTGGCGCCGAGGTTGGGTTGATCTCCCAGCCAAGGCCATTGAAAGTCTAGGGTTTAATCCAGCCGGAGCTTGGTGCAGAAGGCAGCAGATTGGGCTGCTAGCACTCAAATCCAGCGAGTGCTAATGTACCTAAAAGTCGTAGGCTTTGTCAAGGCGGATATGAGCGTAATTCACTCAAATTTCAAATTGCACGAAATTGCGCCAGAAACGAATGGCAAAGCCATGGGGTGTCGACGGTCGCGCTCGCTGTTGGTTGCGTCGCGGCAATCGACGCATGAGACACCAAGTTGAAAAAGCCGCAAAAACTAAAGCAGCATTCCATCAGCAAACACAATCCAATCGTTCGTTTAGGATCTGGGTTGACAAACGATTTTGGGTTCCCGTTTCGGTTGCATATTTTTTGTCAAAGGTGTAAGCCTTAAGGGTCCGGAGAGATTGGTATGAAGCCCCCCAGCCGGTGGATGCTAACCATCTCGCGCGTCATTCTACCCTGTGCGGCGACCTTGTTCCTGCCGTTTTCGTCGCATTCCCAATCCACTTCCCAGAATGCATCCCCAGCACCCGTAGCGCAGTCAAGCTCGAACCAAATTGCACATACTATTCCTGATGACTCCCAATCGAGTACGCAGCTCACCACTTCCGGGGCGCCATTGCCGCCGACTTCCGCTTCTTCGGGCAATGCGGTGCCTTCAAAGGTTGCGAGCGCCGTGGCCAGTACCCCCAGTTTGCCGCCGGTTACTGCTCCGTCGGCGAACGAGCCCGACAAGTACAACGTCGGTCTGATCGGGCATCGAAATGTTGGAAACGGGCTGAACTTCTACTCGCTAGAGCGGGAGATCGCGGTCGGCCAGGACCTGGCCAAGCAGGTGGAACAGAGTTCGAAGCTGGTTAATGACCCGGACGTTACGTCATATGTGAACCGCATCGGTCAGAATCTGGTGCGGAACTCGGACGCGCGCGTGCCTTTCACCATTAAGGTGATCGACAGCGGGGAGATCAACGCGTTCGCCTTGCCGGGGGGATTTTTTTACGTGGACAGCGGATTGATCCTGGCGGCCGAGAGCGAAGCCGAGCTTGCGGCCATCATGGCCCATGAAATCGCACACGTTGCGGCTCGGCATGCTACGAAGAACATGACTAAGCAGCAGATCTGGAACATGGCCTCGATTCCGCTGATGTTTGTAGGCGGACCAGCGGGCTACGCCATAGCCGAAGTGGCCAGCATTGCGGTTCCGATGAGCTTTCTGAAGTTCTCGCGCGATTCCGAGCGCGAAGCGGACATGCTGGGCCTGCAATATGATTATGCTGCCGGATACGATCCGCAGGCGTTTATCCAGTTTTTCGAACGTCTGAAGGCGCAAGAGAAGGCGGGAAAGCATAGCAAGATAGCCAAGGTGTTCTCGACCCATCCGATGACTGCCGACCGGATCACCGCGGCGCAGTCGGAAATCCAGAAGTACCTGCCAAGTCGCGACAACTATGTGGTCGATACCAGCGAATTTGCCAGCATGAAGACCCGTCTGCTGGCACTGCAAGGCAATCATCGGCGGACCGTTGACCAGGGTGGGAACCGTCCTGTGTTGCGCAAGCACACGGAAGATGACTCCTCTACCAACAGTGGATCCACCCCGCAGAACTCGCAAAGCGAGAACACCTCCGCGGCTGACGATCGGCCGACGCTTAAGCGCACCAGCTCCAATCCTGACTGATTCTCCAGCGTTACTCCGGCTGGGTGTAGTAGGCAATCAGTGTTTCTGGATAAAACGTAACCCTGCATCCGATCACTCGGCTGGTGGGAAACAGCTCACGCAAATCAGCACTGCTGAGCAAGTTGAGGTGATCGTAGGGAACCTTGCCTAGTTGGGCTACCAGTCGCTTTTGGTTTTCCTGTGGAAGGAACTGCACGAACGGTAAGTGATAGTGCGGATCGACTGGATACCTGCGGTTCGGCGTGGAGACGAACCAACTACGGCCGACGCGTTGGATCTCGCCTGCGAAGCGTGCCACGGAATTGCGGTCAGGCAGGTGCTCCAAAACGGCATTGGAATAAACGATGTCGAACGACTGGTCGGCGAATGGAAGAGCGCAGCCGTCAAAAACAACAGGCCTCACTCCTGGGAAGCTGGCGCGATAGTCGAGCGTTTCCTGCAAGAATAGCCCTCCGCCAGTGATTCTTTCCAGCGGACTGTACCAGTGCTCCAACTGCTCGGCCAGCCCCGTGTTTCTGCCAGTAGCGCCCACGTTGAGGATCGTGCTCTTCGCTGAGGGACGCATCAATTCCAGGAAGAGCCGGTGGCGCTTCTCGCGTGATTTCCGGTGGAGCTCGCGAAAAAGTCGATTCATAGCCACGAAGTCGTGCCCGCCATTACCCGACACGTTGCAGCCAGACTGCCGCCTGCCTAGAATATCTTCATGCCAAGCCGTGTACTGGCAAGTTTCTTCATCGGTGCACTCTTGTTGATGCCCTGGGCCTTTGCGAGCGACAAGTCATCAGGGCAACAGCAGTATTCCAAGCTTCTTTTCACCGTCGTGAAGGATGACAACAATAAGCCGGTTCGTAACGCCAGTGTCATTCTGCATCCTGTCAACAAAAACGGCACCCAAGGCAAGGGTGGCTTCCAGTTGAAAACCGACAGCGAAGGAAATACTGCGACCGAAGGCATTCCTTATGGCCCCATTCGCGTACAGGTGCTGGCGCCAGGATTTCAAACCTTTGGTGACGATTACCAGGTTAATCAGCCAACCATGGACATCCGGATTCGGCTGAAGCGGCCGAGCGATCAATTTTCGACGTACGACAAGCCGAAGAGCACTCAGCCTCCCGTATCCCAGGACAAACCGCAGTAGCTGAACGCCCCCAGGGGCGGAAGGAGCTTCGCATGGTAGAAGCCAGAGCTATCTGGACCGACAAGGACCGCTTCCTGGGCGAGGCCACCTCCGGTCATGCCCTGGTTGTGGACGCCGGCGATACCAAGAGCGCGAGTTCGCCGATCGAGCTTGTCCTGATCGCGCTGTGCGGCTGCACAGCAAGCGACGTCGTGGGGATTCTCCGCAAGAAACGGGAGCCTTTTACCGCACTCGAGGTTGCGGCCCAGGCGGAGCGTGCTGGCGACTTCCCCAAGGTTTACACCGAGGTCAAGCTGGTGTATCGTGTGCGCGGCAAAGTGACACACAAAGCGATGGAGGACGCCGTACGTCTGTCGAAAGAAAAATACTGCTCGGTGTCCGCCATACTGGAAAAGACGGCCAAGATAACCTTCACAATCGAATACTTCGAATAATTCGAGAACTGCATCCAAAGAAGTGCTGCACAGCATCGGCCCGTCGGCCGGCTCTGGCCCGTGCGCAGCATCACATCGGCAACGTCGGGCCGTCACAGCGCAACCGTGGAACCGGGCACAAAATGTCCAATGGACGACTGCGGGCCGGAGCCTGTAAACCGCGTAGTCACGAGGACATGAAATGAGCACAACCATGATTTCTGTACCCACCGAATTGCACCTGGCCAAGCGCATGTCGCGGCTGGGCACCGAGACTGCCTTCGAAGTGCTGGTCCGCGCCCGCGCCCTGGAGAAGCAGGGCAAACATATCGTTCATCTTGAGATCGGAGAGCCCGATTTCGATACACCGAAGAACATTGTCGATGCGGCTGTGAGCGCACTGCATATGGGCTACACCCACTATGGACCGTCCGCGGGACTGCCCGACCTGCGGGAAGCCATTGCGGAAGATGTTTCGCGCTCGCGGGGAGTAAAGTTTACGCCAGAGGAAGTAGTCGTCGTACCCGGCGGAAAGCCGATCATCTTCTTCACACTGCTGGCACTGGTGGAAGAGGGAGATGAAGTCATCTATCCGAATCCGGGATTTCCGATTTACGAGTCGATGATCAACTTTCTCGCAGCGAAGGCGGTGCCGATTCCGCTGCACGAGGAGCGCGATTTCCGCCTCGACGTGGACGAACTCGCGAGCCGGATCACCGACCGGACGAAGTTAATCATCATCAACTCGCCGCAGAATCCGACGGGCGGCGTACTGACAAAAAATGACATCTACGACATCGCGACAGCCATCGGTGATCGCAACCTCATGGTGCTGAGCGACGAGATCTACTGCCGGCTGCTGTTTGAAGGCGAGCCGTTCAGTATCTCGGCGGTTGAGGGCATGAAGGACCGGACCATCATCCTTGACGGCTTCTCGAAGACCTACGCCATGACCGGTTGGCGCATGGGCTACGGAGTGATGCGCGCCGACCTGGCCACACACATCGCGCGGCTGATGACCAACTCGAACTCCTGCACAGCGAGTTTCACCCAGATGGCAGGCATCGAGGCTATTCGCGGCGACCAGACCGCGACGGAGCGGATGAGGCTGGAATTTCAGCGGCGGCGCGACGTGTTCGTGAATGGCATCAACCGGATCAAGGGCTTCTCATGTCGGTTGCCGAAGGGCGCTTTCTACGCTTTCCCCAACATTACACAAACAGGTTGGCCTTCAAAGAAGCTGGCAGATGCATTGCTGGATGAGGCCGGTGTGGCGGCGCTGTCGGGCACGGCATTTGGAGCATTTGGCGAAGGCTACCTGCGCTTCAGCGTGGCCAACTCGGTGGAGAACATTGAGACCGCACTGGACCGCATCGATCAGTGGACGAAGAAGAACCTGTAGCTGACTCTACTCCTTTGTTTTCTGGCCCGCCGCGAGCGGGCCTTTTTTGCCGCCGACAACCTCACTTGTCATCCTGAGCGGGGGGCAGTGGCGATCGAATCGAAGGATCTGCGGTTTTTTCTGAGACCTGACAACCGACCCCCTGACAACTGTTTTTGGTGAAAGCGCCCAGCATCTCTAGCTTGTGAAACAGGACGCAGAAGAGCGCCCAGCTGAGCCCCCACTTTCTGCGTCGTCCGCACGGGATGGCTGGCTTCTTACGATTCCGATCGATTACGAACGAAGGCGATTTACCGCTGTAACTCCCTTATTTTCAGTGAGGGAGAGGGAGGGATGCCCGGAACCTGCGGTCATTCCCATTTTGGGAATTGGAGAGCCCTCGCCCAAACTAATTCCTCGCAAGCGATACAATCAGCCATTTGCGGTGCCGCCATGATACCTGCCACCAACATGCCTCGTTTCCGAATCTTTGCCACTGCCGACATTGGCGACCCCGCTTTCGAACGCCTGCGCAAGCGCGGCTATGAAGTGGAGGTCTACCCAAAGCCTGAGCCGCCGCCCAAGAGCTTGATCATCGAGAAAGTTCGCAGCCGAATCGATGGCCTCATCACGACTCTCCGCGACAAGATTGACGCCGACGTATTCGCTGCAGGTGATGGCACGCTGAAAGGCGTGGCGCAGTACGCGGTGGGCTTCGATAACATCGATCGTGCTGCTGCCAACCGCTACCGGGTTCCCTATACACATACGCCGGATGTTCTTACGGAAGCCACGGCCGAATGGGCGTTCTTTACCCTTGCCGATCTTTCGCGCCGGTTGTGGCCGGCCGAAAAGCTCGTGCGCGAGAACCAATGGGGTTACTGGCATCCGTATCTGCCGTTTCTCGGCGACGAGATCACGGGCAAGACAATTGCCATCATTGGCGCTGGCCGCATCGGGCAAGCCATGGCAAAAAAATGCACCGGCTTCGACATGAACATCCTATGCTACGAGCCCGGTCCTCAACAGCCGAAGTTCCTCAGCGCCATTCAGGCGATCATGGACCTGCGGCACATCAGCGGCTTGCAGCGGGAGGGAACCACTATTCAGTACGTTGAATTCGAGGATGCCTTGAGGCAGGCGGATTTCGTTAGCGTGCACGTTCCGCTGATTCGCGAAGGAGAGGGCGAGACCCCAACCTATCACCTCTTTAATGAAAAGAGTCTGCGGCTGATGAAGCCGACAGCTAACCTGGTGAATACCTC
Source organism: Binatia bacterium (assembly GCA_035638375.1). Classification (GTDB taxonomy): domain Bacteria; phylum Acidobacteriota; class Terriglobia; order Terriglobales; family Acidobacteriaceae; genus DASRAA01. The sequence continues at coordinate 104,305 of DASRAA010000211.1, forward strand.
GCGCGGTCCGGTGATTGATGAGGCGGCGCTGGCGCGCGCCTTGAAAGAGAGGTGGATTGCCGGCGCCGCGCTGGACGTTTACGAAACCGAGCCTCTGCCACCAAATTCGCCATTGCGCGATCCAGAACTGGAAGATCGTTGCCGTCTCTATCCACACTTTGCCAGTGCGGGACGCATTACGCGGTTATCACTGGACCCTAACCGCGGTATGGCCGGACGCTGCATTCAGGGATTGATTGATGTGCTGGAGAAGAATTACGGCGGCGACATCCAGAAGATGCCGTGGGTGGTGAATAAGGAGGCGTTTCGCTAGGGATTGTTCACCACGGAGGACCCAGAGAAAGGGCAGAAAACTCAACCGCGGATTTTGCCGATGAACGCGGATCGCATTAAGTCGGTCGTTTTCCTGAAGTGGCAGCCTACCTCGTCACGAGCGCCGACACCAGCGAATCGAAAATCTTTACGCCGTCGGTCATGCCCAATTCGAGTTCGCTGGCGCGTTCGGGATGCGGCATCATGCCGAGCACATTTCGCCCGGAGTTACAGATACCTGCGATGTTCTCAATGGAGCCGTTGGGATTTGCGTCGGCTGTGATTTCGCCGCTCGGAGTCGAGTAGCGGAAGATGATGCGTTCCTGGTCTCTCAATTCGTCCAGCGTGCGTTCGTCGCAGAAGTAATTGCCTTCCATGTGGCCGATGGGAATTTCCAACACTTGGCCTTTCGACAGACCGTGAGTGAACGGCGTGTCCGTGTTCTCAACGCGAATGCTCACCGGCTTGCAAATGTATTTGAGTCCTGCGTTGCGCATGAGCGCGCCGGGAAGCAACGCCGATTCGCAGAGAATCTGGAAGCCGTTGCAGATTCCAAGCACGAGACCGCCATCGGCGGCGAACTTGCGCACTGATTCCATGACCGGGGAGAACTTCGCGATAGCGCCTGTGCGCAGATAGTCACCATAGGCAAAGCCGCCGGGAACGATGATGACGTCGCATCCCTGGAGGTCGGGCGAGTCATGCCAGAGGAACGTAACCGGCTGCTTGGAGACGTGCTGGATGGTCCAGTACGCGTCGTGATCGCAGTTGGATCCGGGGAAGATGATGACGCCGAATTTCATGGTTACATGCTCCAGGCGGGGGGTTCAAGGCCAGTGTAGCATGGTTGCGGCGGGCCCCTGGGCGCGCGCATCCAACTAACTATGCAGTTCTCACGTCATGTGCAGATCACTGGTCGAGCGCTGCGCGACTGGTTTGTGGCGCAGTGCTACGACTCGGTTTGTGTCGGGCTGATGTGGTGGCTCGGACTGGCGTGGCTGCATGTGCCATGGGCCCCGTTCTGGGCCGTGTTGGCGGCGATCTTTCAGTTCATTCCCCACTTCGGTCCCGTGCTCACGTTTGTGGGACCGGCGTTCGCGGCAATCATCGGCGGCGGCTTAGAGCTGTTTCTCTGGGTACTCGGACTCTATGGACTCATCATCGTTCTGGATGGGCTTCTGCTTCAGCCGCTGATCATGCGACGCACAGCGCGCGTGCCCATCTGGGCATCATTGCTTGTGCCGATCCTGCTGAGCATGATGATTGGCTTTTGGGGCGTCCTGTTGGCGGCTCCGCTGCTGGCGGTGATCTTCGCCTATCGCGCTCTGGCTCGAAAGCGCGCTCAGGAAGCGGCGCGACGAGCCCAGCCTCGGCAGACGCCACCTGGAAGAACGATTACCGGCGGAGTGTTATTGGGGCCCGTGGATAATGCAGCGAACCTGCCGCGGGCTGAAGCCCGCCGTGGTTAAAAGAGACGGCGCAAAAAGCCGTGCCCTTGCCCAGAGGGTAATCTCATGATGCGCGCCTGAAGGCGTACTCCACCGGTTCACACCTGATCACGAACCGAATTCCGTCCCTGATTTCCACATCGGCACGCGCATACAATTAATAAGAACTCCATGTCATCGCAATTCGTTCATCTTCACCTGCACTCCGACTTTTCCATGCTCGACGGAGCGTGCGAAGTCTCCAAACTGGTCAAGCGCGTCAAGCAACTCGACATGCCGGCCGTTGCCATGACGGATCACGGCAATATCTTTGGCGCAGTCGATTTTGTGAACGCCGCCAAAGAGGCCGGTGTGAAGCCGATTCTTGGTTGCGAGCTGTACATCTGCAAGAGGGAAGACCACCGCGCCGCGCCAGAAGGCGACACGTACAACCACCTTATTGTGCTGGCCGAAAACGACGAAGGTTACCGTAACCTGGTGAAGATCGTTTCCGAGGCGTCGCTCAACGGGTTCTACTATAAGCCGCGCATCTGCAAGCGATTCTTGGCCGAGCATTCGAAGGGCCTTATTGGCCTCTCCGGTTGCCTGAAGGGCGAAATCGCGGAAGAACTGGTGTTTGAACACTACGAGAAGGCGCGTGACGCGGCAGCGACTTTCAACGACATCTTTGGTGCCGGGAATTTCTTTCTGGAGATTCAGAACCAGGGACTCCCAGAAGAACAGCGAATCCAGAACAATTTGCTGAAGCTCGAGAAAGAGCTCGGCATCCCCATGGTGGCGACCAACGACAGCCACTATCTGTGCGAAGACGACGCGCACGCGCAGGACGTGATGGTCTGCATCCAGACGGGCAAGTCGATCAACGACACCAACCGCCTGAAGTTCGCCAACAACCAGTTCTATGTGAAGAGCTATCCCGAGATGGAGAAAGCCTTCCCAGGCTACGAGCAGTTCCTGCAGCGCACGCTGCAAATTGCCGAGCGATGCAACACCAGGCTGGAGAAAGTGCGAGACCCGTTCCCGCAATTCGAGGTGCCGGCGGGGTTCACGATTCCCGATTACTTCGAGCATGTAACCCGCGAGGGCTTTGCCAAGCGCCTGAATCTTCTGCGCGAGTTGCAGACCATGGGACGCCTGAAGCACTCGCTGGAAGACTACGAACAGCGGCTCACGCGCGAGATCGGCATCATCCGGCAAATGCAATTCGCCGGATATTTCCTTATCGTGTGGGACTTCATTCGCTACGCCAAGGAGCACAATATTCCCGTCGGTCCGGGCCGTGGATCGGCGGCTGGTGCGCTGGTTGCTTACGCGCTGGGCGTTACGGATATCGACCCCCTGCAGAACGAGTTGCTGTTCGAGCGCTTCTTGAATCCGGAGCGCATCAGCTTGCCCGATATTGATATTGACTTCTGCATGAACCGTCGCGGCGAAGTCATCAACTACGTCACGCAGAAGTACGGACGCGAACAAGTGGCGCAGATCATCACTTTCGGCACAATGGCCTGTAAGGCGGCGATTAAAGACTCTGGCCGGGCCATGGACATTCCCTTTGCCGAAGTCGAGCGCATCGTGAAAATGGTGCCGCCCACGCTGAACATCACTATCGGGAAGGCGCTGGAGGACTCGCCGCCTTTGGCTGCGGCCTATCAGAATGAGCCGCAGACGAAAGAGCTGATCGACACTGCGAAGAAGCTGGAAGGGTTGGTGCGCAATGCCGGTGTACACGCTGCGGGAGTGGTGATCTCGCCGCAACCCCTGATCGACCTCGTCCCCTTACATCGCACCAAGAACGACGAAATTGTTACTGCCTATGACATGAAGGCGGTGGAAAAGCTCGGTCTGCTGAAGATGGACTTCCTTGGGCTGACCACGCTGACCATCATCGACGACGCTCTCCGTCTTATCGAGCAGACGCGCGGCGAGCCTCTGAACATGGAAACACTGGTTCTCGATGACCAAGTGACCTACGAGAAGGTGTTTCACACCGGACTAACGTCGGGTGTGTTCCAGTTTGAATCGCACGGCATGCGCGATGTGTTGCGGCGCTACAAGCCGACGTCCGTCGAAGACCTTACGGCGTTGAACGCGCTCTACCGCCCGGGGCCGATCCAGGGTGGCATGATCGATGACTTCATCGACCGCAAGTGGGGACGCAAGAAGATCGAATACGAGTTGCCGGAATTGGAAGCGGTGCTGAAAGAGACGTTGGGGGTCATCGTTTACCAAGAACAGGTGATGCAGATCGCCAACCGCCTGGCGGGTTACTCGCTGGGTGAAGCCGACTTGCTGCGTCGTGCCATGGGCAAGAAGAACGCCGATGAGATGGCCAAGCAGCGCGAGAGATTTGTAAAAGGAGCTATCGAGCGCGGCTTCCCGGAGAAGAAGATCGTCAAGATCTTCGACTTGATGGAACAGTTCGCGGGTTATGGCTTCAACAAGTCGCACTCGGCGGCATACGCACTCCTGGCGTATCAGACGGCATATTTGAAGACGCATTACCCAGTGGAGTTCATGGCGGCACTGCTGACCTCGGTCTCGGGCTCGACCGACGATGTGGTGAAGTACATCAACGAGTGCCGGGAGATGGGCATTCCGGTTGAGCCACCCGAAATCAACGTGAGCGATGCCACCTTTACCCCACATGGCGAAGCCATTCGCTTTGGCTTGTCGGCGGTCAAAAACGTGGGACACAACGCCATCGAATCCATTGTGATCGCTCGCAAAGAAGTTGGCCCGTTTCACTCGCTTTACCAGTTCTGCGAGAAGGTGGACCTCCGCCTGCTGAACAAGCGCGTGATCGAGTCTCTCATCAAAGCAGGAGCCATGGATCCGCTGGGTCGCCGCGCGCAACTAATGGCAGTCGTCGATGCTGCCATGGAGAACGCGCAGAAATCGCAGCGCGATGCTGCCATGGGGCAGCACGGGCTGTTCGGTGTTTTCGCCGAGGAGGTTGACGCTCCCGCCGAGAAGCCGTTGCCGAACATCCCTGACTGGGACGAGCATCAGCGACTCGCGGCCGAAAAGGAAATTCTTGGTTTCTTCATCACCGGGCATCCGCTGGAGAAGTACCGCGACAAGTTGCTCGACTTCAGTGCGCTCACTACCGAAGACGTTTGCAACATGAAGTCTTCCACCGGGCGCGATGAGGTTCTCGTCGGCGGGATGCTCAAGGGTGTACGTATTTCGAAATCCAAGAAAGGCGAGCTCTACGGGCAAGGCCGGCTGGAAGACATGATCGGCTCCCTCGATGTCCTCTGCTTCTCCGACTCCTTCAAGCGCCTCTCGGAACGGCTCAAGCTCGAAGTGCCGGTGTTGGTGAAGGGGAGTGTCCGGGTCGAGGAAGGCTCCAACCCGAAGCTTTTGATCAGCGACATCACTCCGCTGGAGGAAGCGCAGCCCAAGCTGCCGCGCAGTTTGCGCATCAAGATACCGCTGGAGTCGGCCTCCCCAGGCACGATTGATGCCCTGTACTCCATCTGCGCGGCGTGTAAAGGTGAGGCCAAAGTGCTCTTCGACTTGGAGCGCAGAGGCGATTTCACTGCCGTGATGGAAGCGGAAGGCTATAATGTGTTGCCGGACCGCGCCTTCATCAATCGCGTCGAAGAGCTCTGCGGCCGCGGCAGCGTACGCATCATCGACTAGCTTCACTGGCAGGACCGACCACGCCAATGGAAACAGCCACCAATCCCCAGGCCGAGCTGCAACGCATCGAGCAGCAGATTGAGCAACTACAGGCCGCTGCCGGCGACAATCAGGAGGCGCTAGAACAGCTCGAGAATCTGCATCAGCGCGTCGATGCCCTGCGCCGCCAGGTCTCCGGCAATCTCACGCCGTGGGAGCGCACCGAAATGGCGCGGCATCCCATGCGGCCTTATCCGCTGGACTATATCGATCGCATCTTCCCCGACTTTAGCGAGATTCACGGCGACCGCGGATTTGCCGACGATGCAGCCATGATTTGCGGCATGGCCCGCTTCCACGGCCGCGAAGTCGGCGTGCTCGGTACACAAAAAGGACGCGACACCAAGCAGCGTGTGCTGCGCAACTTCGGCCAGCCCAACCCGGAAGGCTATCGCAAGGCACAGCGCTTCCTGAAGTTCTGCGAGAAGTGGAACCGGCCGGTGCTTGCCCTGATCGATGTCGTCGGCGCCTACCCAGGGTTGGGCGCTGAGGAGCGTGGGCAAGCGGAGGCAATTGCGAACAATCTGCGCGAAATGGCCCGCCTGCGCGTGCCGTTCATTGCGGCGATCACCGGCGAAGGCGGTAGCGGCGGCGCGTTGGCGATTGCCGTCGCCGACCGTGTGCTGATGCAGGAGAACAGCGTCTATTCGGTGATTTCGCCGGAAGGCTGCGCGTCGATCATGTGGCGCGACCCTTCCAAGAAAGACATTGCCGCAGCCGCGCTACGCATCACTGCGGGAGACAATTTTGAGATGGGTTTCTGCGACGAGGTAATTGCCGAACCTACGGGTGGCGCGCAGAATGACTACGATGCCGCTGCTGCTTCGTTAGCCGAGTCGCTCGAGCGGCACTTGAGCCAGTTGGAAAAGCTGCCGCTCCAGCACCTGCTGGATGCGCGATATAAGAAGTTTCGGGACATGGCGCAGTATTATCAGACGGTCTAACGTCATGGCCTCGGCATGATCGTAGCTATGCTTGCCGAGAGCAACAGCTCCGCTGGAATCCTCCCGCTATATCCCTACCTCGATGCCGAGGATGTTGCTCAGGCATTGTCTCAGGCGGCGCTGCGTTCCGAGGAGCGTGAGGTCGAGCTCAAGCGGGCGTGAAGATACTGATTGATAGGAACCTTTCGCCCTCGTGGGTGACACTCTTCCAAGAAGAGAAATGGGAAGCATGAGGTCTCGAGCTAGAATTCTCCCGCTGTTGTGACCTCTGCTTGTTCATTTCTAAGGCAATCCGCACCTATTGAGTACACCTGGCTGGGTCCCTTGACGATTTCCGCCTACTGATTCACTGTCCTATAATATTTGTGCCCCAAGTCGCCGGTGTCAGAACTAGTTGCGTGGGGCAACCGAATCAGGGGTATGGATGGCCACAACTGAAATTGCACCAACCGGCTCGGCCCCGTCGGCCGAGCGCACGCCCGTCGTCAACGACTTCAGCATCCAAGTAGCAACCGCCAACGGCTCCGGATCGCAAAGCGCCAACACCATTCTTCTTCGTAGCATCTTCCAGATGGGCGTACCCGTCTCGGGCAAGAACCTATTCCCGTCGAACATTGCGGGTTTGCCGACCTGGTACACCATCCGCGCCAGCAAAAAGGGCTACATTGCGCGCAAGAAGGAAATCGACTTTGTGGTGGCGATGAATCCGGAGACGGGACGCGAAGACGTTCTCAATCTCTCCTCCGGTGCGGCCGTGCTCTATGACGAGCCGCTCAAGCTCAGCGAGTTGCGCTCCGACCTCATCTTCTACTCGGTGCCGTTCGATAAGCTGGTTGCAGCCGTTTGTCCAGAGGCCAAGCTGCGCAAACTGGTCAAGAACATGATCTATGTCGGCGTGATGGCGCAGTTGCTGAACATCGATATGGCCGAAGTAGAGAAGGCGCTGCGCAAGCAATTCGCCAAGAAGGTAAAAGCCGCTGACCTGAACTGGAACGCCGCCAAAGCCGGTTACGATTACGCCCACGCCTCGCTCACTAAGAGCGATCCGTTCACCGTCGAGCGCATGGACAAAACCCACGGCATGATCATCGTTGACGGCAACTCCGCCGCGGCGATGGGCTGCATGTTCGCCGGCGTCACCGTGGTTACGTGGTATCCGATCACCCCGTCTTCGTCGCTGGTGGAATCCCTCATCGATTACATGAAGGCTTATCGTGTCGGACCTGATGGCAAAGCAACTTTCGCCATTGTGCAAGCCGAGGATGAGCTCGCCGCCATTGGCATGGTTCTGGGTGCAGGATGGGCCGGTGCACGCTCCATGACTGCGACCGCCGGCCCAGGTATTTCGTTGATGGCGGAGTTTGCCGGACTCGGTTACTACGTCGAAGTGCCCGGTGTCATTTGGGACATTCAGCGCGTCGGTCCGTCGACCGGACTGCCAACGCGCACCTCGCAGGGCGACATTGAGTTTGTGGCCAAGCTGTCGCACGGCGATACATTTCATCCCATGCTGATTCCGTCGACAGTTTCGGAATGCTTCAGCATGGCGACCGAGGCCTTCAATCTGGCCGAGCATCTGCAAACGCCGGTGTTCGTCATGAGCGATCTCGACCTGGGCATGAACAACTGGATGTCGGAGCCGTTCGAGTATCCGAAGGAGCCGATCAAGCGCGGCAAGATCCTGAGCAAAGAAGATCTCGACCGGCTCGGAGGGTTCAATCGCTACAAAGACGTTGACGGCGACGGCATCGGCTACCGCACTCTGCCGGGCATTGATCACCCTCAGGGTGCCTGGTTCGCGCGCGGCAGCGGACACAACGAGAAGGGGCAATACAGCGAGCGGCCTGATGATTACAAGAACAATCTCGATCGCCTGCGCCGAAAATTCGAGAACGCTCGCACCTTGGTTCCGAAGCCCGAAGTCGTTCGCGACGAGAGCAACGACATCGGCATCATTGCCTACGGCACGTCGCATCACGCGCTGGTCGAGGCGCTCGATCAGTTGAAAGACGATCACGGCGTGCATGCTGATTATTTGCGCCTGAGAGCCTTCCCCTTCACCCCAGAGGTGCATGACTTCATCGCCTCGCATCCGCGCGTGTACGTGATTGACCAAAACCGCGACGGCCAGATGCTGAACCTGCTGAAACTTGACATTGCCCCAGAGCACGTCGTGCGCCTGCGCAGTGTGCGCCACTACAACGGACTGCCGATCGACGGGCGGTCCGTTACCGATGACATCATTTCCCAGGAGAGCAAGTAATGGCTGCCACCGCCACAAACCAACCCAAAACGAATCACATCGGCCTGACTGTGCTCGATTATCGTGGCAGCAAGACCACGCTCTGCGCCGGTTGCGGCCACAACGCCATCTCTGAACGCATCATCGACGCCTTCTACGAGATGGGCATGCAGCCCGAACGCGTCATCAAACTATCGGGCATCGGCTGCTCGTCGAAGAGTCCGGCGTATTTCATGGGCCGTTCGCACAGCTTCAACTCGGTGCATGGCCGTATGCCGTCGGTTACCACTGGCGCTGTGCTGGCGAATTCTAGGTTGGTGGCTCTCGGCGTCAGCGGGGATGGTGATACGGCTTCCATTGGCATCGGCCAGTTCGTGCACCTCATGCGACGCAATTTGCCGGTCATCTACATCATCGAAGACAACGGCGTATACGGCCTCACCAAGGGGCAGTTCTCGGCTACGGCTGATGTGGGCTCAAAGTTGAAGACGGGTGTGATCAATGATCTTCCTCCGATCGATACTTGTGCGCTGGCGATTTCACTGGGTGCGACGTTCGTGGGCCGCTCGTTTTCTGGTGACAAACGCCAGCTTCACGCCATGCTGAAGGCGGCGCTGGCACATCGCGGTACCGTGATGATCGACGTAGTGTCGCCTTGCGTGACCTTCAACGATCACGAAGGCTCGACCAAGTCGTACAAGTTCATGAAGGACCACGAAGAGCCGTTGCACGAGATCAACTTCGTGCCGCGTTTCGCAGAAATCGACGTGGACTACGACCCGGGCTCGGTCGTCAACGTTACCATGCACGACGGCTCGTCGCTGCGCCTGCACAAGATTGAGGAAGATTACGATCCAACCAATAAAATCGGGGCGATCAAGCGCATCATGGAGTCGCAGGAAGCCGAAGAGGTGCTCACTGGTGTGCTTTACGTAAACACCCAGGCGCCGAACTTCCTGGAAATGCTGGACATGACTGATGCACCGCTGGCTACGCTTCCTGAGAGTCTGATTCGTCCCTCGCGCGAAGTGCTGGAAGAGTGCATGGAAGCGCTGCGGTAGCAACAGCCGTCAGCCATCGGCTGTCAGCCTGCTGCGTCGTAATAAAGCGTTGGAGCAAAAACATACGCCCTCGTTGCGGAGGGCGTTTTCAATCGAGATCCGAGCACTACACTGACAAGTGATAACCAACAACTTATTTCGGCGATGCCACATCAATCACCAACCCATACTTCACGTCGCTCTGGAGCAGACGCTTGTAGGGCTCTCCTCCCGACGGCTAGAAGAGAGCCTGGCGTGAGAGCTTGCAGGAGAGTCGTTTTGCGAATGATCCGGCTCAGGGCACGACTTCAGTCGCGCCGATAAATTATTGAGCCACTGCGTAACTTCGAGTCGGCGCGGCCGATGCAAAAGCGACTTTCTACGCAGCCCTTGAAACAAAAGCAAATTAAAAGTACAAGACAGGGCCGACTTGGCTCATTGGATGTTTCTGCCTAGTGCCCGGTGCAAGATCCTCGCGTGGGTTGCTTCCTTGTCTGCTGCCTTGGATTACGAATCCTTGTTGCGATAAGATTCCGCCATGGCGAAGAATCAAGGCCAATTCGAAGTACCGTGTCCCTGCTGTGGTGCGCTGCTCAAAATCGACGTAGCCACAAAGGCAGTTATTTCGCACATCCCGAAAGCCGCTCCGAAAACGTTTAATGATATGGAAGAAGCTGCGCGCGCCATGAAGGAGCGCGACAGTCGCAAAGAGTCCATATTTCAACAGTCGGTCGAAGCGCAGAAGAACCAGGCTGACCTGCTGGAGAAGAAATTTCAGGAAGCCCTGCGCAAGGCGAAAGAAACTCCCGATACCGGCAAGCCGTTGCGCGACTTCGATCTCGACTAAGGGACTGGTTTGAGAGACAAGCCACTTCTGCTGGGACACCGCGGTCACCGCAGCCGGGAGTGGTCTGCTCGAAACTTGCCGACCGAGAACTCCTTAGCTGCATTGGAATATGCGATTGCCGCGGGATGCGACGGCTTCGAATTCGACGTGCGCTACACCCGCGATGGGAGCAATGTGTTGTGGCACGACCCGGACTGGCAAGGTTTGCCCTTGGCTTCCAGTGACGCGGCCGTTCTCACCGGTCAGAACGGTACACGACTCGCCGTTCTGGAGGACGTGTTAAAGAGGTTCTCGAACCGCGCCTATCTGGATATCGAACTTAAGGTACTGGGCAACGAAGAATCTGTAATCGAGGCATTGCAGAGGACGCCGCCGCAGAAAGGCTTTTTGGTGTCTTCGTTTTACCCCGAAATTCTGACTCGGCTGCGCGCGCTCGATTCTGCGCTGCCGCTGGGTTTTATCTTTGATCGAAACGAGGCGCCGGCCGTGTGGCGAGTGTTGCCCATCCGCGTCCTGCTGCCGCGTCACGATTTACTGTCTCCGGCGCTCGTTGACGAAGCCCATGCCCGGGGCTTGCAAATCATGACGTGGACGGTGAACGATCCAGCCCGCATGGGCCAGCTCGCCCAATGGGGCATCGACGGCATCATCTCCGATGATCCGAAGCTTTTGTATCAAACGTTTCACTCTCACTAACCCCGCCATAGCAAAAAGCCACTGCCTCGTTTAGAGTGGGTCTAATGGCTATCACAGGCGAGCGATTCGAGCGCGTCGTCTCTATCATGGCGCGACTGCGCGCTCCCGGCGGGTGCCCCTGGGACCGCGAGCAGACTTTCGATACCATCAAACCGTACACGCTGGAGGAGACTTACGAAGTCCTCGAGGCGATCGACGCTCGCGACTGGAATGAGCTGGTCGGCGAACTGGGCGACCTGCTGCTGCAGGTGCTGTTCTATGCCGAGATGGCCGCCGAAGAGAAGCATTTCACCATCGACGATGTTCTTGACCGCCTCTCTAACAAGCTCATCGACCGTCACCCCCATGTTTTCGGTGAAGTGAAAGCCGCTACGCCCGGCGAAGTCGTTCGTAATTGGCAGACTCTCAAAGCCGAGGAAAAGAAGAAGCGTCAGCAGGAGTCAGGAAAGGTGTCTGAGCTCGGCCATCCTGACTCCGTTTTGCATGGTGTGACCTCGAAGATGCCTGCCCTCATGGAAGCTCATAAAATCAGCACTCGGGTGGCGCATGTTGGCTTCGACTGGCCCAATATTGAAGGCCTCTTCGACAAGCTACACGAAGAGACCGAAGAGCTTCGTCACAACCTGAAGGAGTATCCCGAGCCCGGCCCGCAGCCGCAGTCTGCCTCGGCCGCAGCCAGCGCTCGAGCAGTGAAAATTCCGGAGGAGCTTCGGGCTCGCCTCGAGGACGAAGTGGGCGACCTGCTCTTCGTGCTAGTGAATGTCGCGCGCTACCTTTCGCTCGATCCCGAATCTGCCCTGCGGAATACGAACCGAAAATTCCGTCGACGCTTCGATTACCTTGAAACGAAGCTCCGTGAGCAAGGCCGCAAGCCCTGCGACGCCTCGCTCGATGAGATGGAAGCGCTCTGGCAGGAATCCAAACACCAGGAGCCACGGTGACCGTCGATACGCTTGTGTTGCGTCACTGCTCTAGGCTGGAAGAGTTCCGTTTGTGCGTGGCTTTGCAAAAGGAAGTCTGGGGCTTCAGTGACGCCGAGCTTGTACCATTGCGGATCTTCTCCCTGGCACCCAAAATCGGCGGGCAGGTCGTTGGCGCCTGGGACGGAGAAACATTTGTAGGCTATGCAATGGCGATCCCCGGCAATCGTTACGGGCACCCCTACCTGCATTCGCACATGGTGGCCGTGAAAGAGGGCTATCGCAACACCGGACTTGGCCGAAAGCTCAAGTTGTTCCAGCGCCAAGACGCCATCGCCCGCGGTTACGAGCTGATGGAGTGGACCTTCGATCCGTTGGAGATCAAGAACTCCTACTTCAACCTCGAACGTCTCGGAGCCATCGCCCGCCGCTACAACGTGAACCAGTACGGGATTACCAATTCGCCACTCCAGGGATTCTTACCGACGGATCGCCTGGTGGCTGAGTGGTGGATGAATTCGCAGCGGGTAAAGACAGTCCTGAAGGGCGGCCGTCCGACCGTTCTGCTCGAAGAACGAATCGAAGTGCGGCATGAGATTTATGCGTGGAAAGCCGATCCCACCTTGCGCTCGCAAGCAGAAGAGGTTCAGTCGCGCAATCGCACGATCTTCCAGTCGGCCTTCGCGCGTGGGCTGTCGTGTCTCGGATACGAGAGCGATGCCCAGGGAAACGGCCTCTTCTTGCTTGGGCGTTGGGATGAAAACTGGTCGTATGCTCCGAATTCGTAACAGCAAAAGGCAATCATGAAAATCGAAGCCATCACGCTCCGCGAATTGCATATCCCGCTGGTCCATTTTTTCGAAACCAGTTTTGGCCGCACCTATCATCGCCGCATTCTGCTGCTCACGCTGCATGACGACGGACTCGAAGGCTGGGGCGAGTGCGTTGCTGGTGAAGATCCGTATTACTCCGCGGAATACATCGACGGCGCCTGGGAGGTGATCGTCCGATATCTCGGCCCTGCGCTGCTCGGCAGGACCCTGCAGTCTGGAAGGGAAGTACCCTGCCTCCTCTCCCGTGTGCGCGAGCAGCGCATGGCCAAAGGCGCGCTGGAGAACGCTGTGTGGGATGCCGAAGCACAGGCGAAGAACATTCCCCTTTGGAAGCTGCTCGGCGGATCGCGCACCGCGATCAATTGCGGCGTCAGCATTGGCATTCAGGACTCGCACGAGCAGTTGTTGCAGAAAATTGAAATTGAACTAGCTGCCGGCTACCAGCGCATCAAGCTCAAAGTGAAGCCCGGCTGGGATGTGGACGTGCTGGAAAAAGTTCGCGCCCGCTGGCCCGACATCTTGCTAAGCTGTGATGCCAACTCCGCCTATACCCTGAAAGACCTCGACCATCTCAAGACCCTCGACCGATTCAAGCTACTCATGATCGAGCAGCCCCTCTGGAACGACGACTTCTACTTCCACGCGTGCCTGCAAAAATCGGTAGAAACCGCGATATGCCTCGACGAAGCCATCCGCAGCTCGCGCGACGCGGAAGCCGCGCTCGAGCTTGGCTCCTGTCGCATCATCAACATCAAAGTAGGGCGCATTGGCGGCTTCACCGACGCCATCGCAGTGCACGACATCGCCCAGCGCTTCGGCGTACCCGTGTGGTGCGGCGGCATGCTCGAATCCGGAATTGGCCGCGCCCACAATGTGGCACTCTCGACACTTCTGAATTTCAAGCTGCCAGGCGACGTCTCTGCCTCGAAGCGCTATTGGAAAGATGACATCATCGAACCCGAAGTAGTCGTGTCGCCGCAAGGCATCATCGCCATCACCGACAAGCCGGGCCGCGGGTATGAATTGCGGCATGATCTCATCGAGAAGCTGACCGTGCGCAAACAGACGCTGAAATAGGTTATGGCGGTGCGGGAGTGGCAAATACCCTTTCGATCAGGGCTGGCGAGATGAGCTTTTCGAGGGAGTCAGTGCCGAACTTAGGCTGGAGGTCATAAATCGAGAACTCGCGCCAGCTAAAGGGCTTTAGTTGAAAAATGTACGCGTAGTCATCGTCGTACCAGGCTCCACTCCGTTCTGCTTCCTCGCGGGGCAGAAATCCCTCCGGATCGAAGGATGCGCGAAATGCGATTGCCTGAGTTTCATTGTTGATCTCAATCGGATAGCTGAGATGTGTAGTGAACAGTTCCGTTTGGCATCCCCAGTTGTTCTTCCTACATTGGTCCTCAACAATTGCCGTCTTCAGCCGGCGGCTAAAGTCTTCGCGAAAAGCATCGTGCGCCTGCGGATAAAGCGGCGAGGCTTGACGGCTGTGAAGATCGTAAAGATAAAGTGTTTGAGGATGCACGTCATCAAAGTGAACCAGGTTACCGTCCACGACCGCCAAGCCCAGAACTAAACGTGTTCCATACACCTCCCGTCGGTGCATCTGAGACCGAAAGGTCGGACTTCAGAACCACGAAGCAACCAGCTGATGGATTCCAATGAAGTGTCAGGAAGTACCACTCGCACTTCGTTGCACGCGCAGCACTGAGCCCAGACAGGGTACCTCGGGGCCATCTTTGATGTCGGACATCCGCAATTGCGACTGGTCGTATTCTCTGTTGTCCCAGCGTCCCGTGGTTTTGTCGAATCGAGTAAGCAGCAGCGGAGCCTTTAGTTCAAAGTTCGAACCATCTAGATAGTACCCAATCACGAATTCCTTCTCATCGTCGAGAATCCCGTAGCTTGCTATCCTGGCATTCAGATGCGGGGCCGGTTCCGGCGGTAACGCGATCGAGTGCTCGGTGAGCACGGCCGCCAGGGTCGGGTTCTCCTGAGCGCCACACGGCATCAGGTAGGCCAAGCCAGCTACAATCAAGAGTGTTTTGAGCATGAACACCGAGTGGTCTCGCGTCCAACAGTAGCACCAAACTACAAGGGCGGTCCTGGTTTCTGGATCACGTTTCTGCGGTTGGGATGCGCACTGCACTGGCGCAAACATGCATGAACCGTCTTGTTACACCTGAGCTTCTCGACGACGATCTCGGCACACCTACCGAGATTGCCGATAGTCTCCGCGACCTGCGTAACATCAATCAGTGGTTCGGTGGCACACGCACCACGATCGGCCTGTTACGCCAGGTTGCCGAAAAGTGCCGCACTACCGGTCTCTCCCTTCTCGAAATTGGCGCCGGACAGGGCGACGTCCCGCTATTGGCCAGGAACTCGCTTGCGAAGAGCGGAATATCTCTTCATGTAACGCTGCTTGACCGCCTGTGGAATCATTTGCCGCACAACGGTACGCCGTCCGTTGTAGCAGATGCCGTTCATCTCCCATTCCGCGACGAATCCTTCGATGTCATCGCTTCCTCGCTCTTCGCCCATCATTTCGCTCCGGATTCTCTAGCCATCATGATGAGTGAGGCCCTGCGCGTTTGCCGTCGCGCTGTCATCATCAACGACCTGATTCGCAGCCGCCTGCATCTGCTTCTGGTGTACCTCGGATTACCACTCTTTCGCAGCCGCATCACCTGGCACGACGCGCCGGCGTCTGTCCGCGCGGCCTACTCCATTGGCGAAATGCGCTCGCTGCTGTCAGCTTTCAATGCGCACAAAACCGAGGTTTCGCACCACTTCCTCTATCGCATGGGCATAATTGTCTGGAAATAGAAATTCCCGAATCTATGAACGCAAGTTCTACCTTTGATCTCGCAGTCATTGGTGCCGGCCCTGCCGGCAGCGCAACCGCTATCACAGCTGCGCGCCTGGGTGCGAAAGTGGTTCTTGTCGAGGCTGGGCAATTTCCCCGACACAAAGTTTGCGGTGAGTATGTCTCGGCCGAGTCGCTGCACATCCTGCACGATTTGCTGCGCGATACACCAGAGGCCGAGCGGGTACTCGCCGCCGCGCCTGTCATCGGCGAGACGCGTTTGTGGTTTCGCGGCCGCTGCGTTCGCGCCGCTATCGATCCGCCGGGAATCAGCATCCCGCGCTACGATCTCGACTGTCTTCTATGGCGTGCGGCGCAAAAAGCAGGAGTATGCGCTTTCGACAACTGCGAGGTGGGCTCTGTCGAAGGCCAAGGCCCTTTTCACATTGCAACCCAACATTCCATTGTGACCGCAACGGCGGTTGTAATCGCAGCAGGGCGGTGGTCTAAGTTCACTCCTAGCGTCGCAGTTCCGTCGGGGCCAAAATGGCTGGGCATCAAGGCGCATTTTCGCGAAGCCCGGCCACAACCCTCAACCGGCCTCTACTTCTTCGAGGGCGGATATTGTGGCGTGCAGCCAGTCGGGGAAAACCTCGTTAACGCCTGTGTCATGGTGCGGTCGGATACTGCCACCACCCTGCCGCAAGTTTTTGCTCTCGATGCTACGCTTGCCAACCGAGTACAGACGTGGCAACCGGCAACTAACCCCGTTGCCACGGCTCCGCTCATCTATCGCGAGCCCATGCCGGTCAGCGGTAGTTTTTTGTTGGTGGGGGACGCCGCCGCATTTATCGACCCCTTCGTTGGTGACGGAATTTCCATCGCCCTTCGTACCGGAACCCTTGCTGCCGGCGGATTACAGGCTTTTCTGCAAGGTTCGGTGTCGCTGGCTGCAGCCGTCGAGGCCTACCGAGTTAATTACAGGAATCAATTCGCGGCTCCCATTGTCACCGCATCCCGAATTCGCCGTCTCTTGTTTTGGCCGCGTCCACTCCAGATTGCTGTCTTTGAGCTACTGCGCACACCCGGAGTGCTGCCGTACTTCATCGGCAAAACTCGACGGGCTAGTCCCGCATGCTAACGAATCACCAGCACCTCGCGAATATTGTCTCGTCCCAGAAAAAACTTGATGGAGTTGAAATCGCGGAAGAGGGTTTCTACGTGCCGGTTCTGAAATACTCGCTGCAGCTTATAGGGAGCGGCAGGCTGCAATTCCAGAGTGTCTTTGGCGGCGATGTTGTAGCGGTAGAAGGGTGCATTTGCGCCCGCGTCTTTAGTGTGGAAGAACGAAAACAGGATCGCGCCCGGTTTCATGCCAACGTGAATCCGCTCGATGACCGGCTTCACTAGCGGTTCGGGAAGATAGTCCGCCAGGTCCCAGAACAAGACTGCATCGAACTCCTGCCGCTCGAAACGCAGGTTCTCACGGAGGAAGCGGTCCACATCGAACGCAGTTCCGTCATCTCCATTCGGGACCAGCAGCGACTTGTCCGACGACAACCGCAACAGGTCTTCTTGATGAAACCTGTGTCCCAGCCCTATAAAGAACGTGATGTTTGCCGGAGACGTCGGCCCCAAATCGAGCACGCACAATCCCTCTTCCCGCGCCATCCACTTGATAAATTCGCTGAATCCGGTGGAGCGGCGCTGTATGCGTTCGCCTGAAACCGCCTCGCCTGGTGCAGGCTGGTGGTCAGAGTTGCCGAACATCCTATTGAATACGCCGGGAGACATTTTGCTTTATTGTATGTCAGCCAACTGGCGGAATGAATCTTTTCGCGCCGGCCTAGCGCCGCGCCTGGCGAAGAACGCCAAAAGAACGGGGACGCCCCAGCGTCCCGCCGTGCCGTCGAGCTGTAGCCTTTAGTACTTCTTGGTTTCGATCAGGGTGCCCTGCGCAGCAGTAGAAGTGACTTGCGCCGCCGGCGTCGCAGTCACGGTTTGCGGCTTCGGTTCCACGCGCGCGGGTGGTTCCGTCTTCTCAATGTCGATGGTCCCCTTGAAGTACGCTCCATCCTCAATCGCCACTCGTGCGGTGGAGATGTCGCCGGTCAGCGAAGCGCTCTTGCGTAAATCCACTCGATCGCTGGCCGTCACGTTGCCATCCACACTTCCATGCACAATCACATTGCGCGCTTCCAGGTTGGCCCGCACTCGACCATTTGGCCCAATGGTGAGGGTCTGACCGCGTAACGAAATCGAGCCTTGCACTTCGCCATCGACGTATAGGTCTTCGCTTCCTGACAATTCGCCGCGCACTACCACCGATTTTCCTATTGTGGCCACATCCACCGCCCGTGGAGTCTCGACACGCGTCGGCTCCGGCCGGTTTAGGGGAGGTGTCGGCGTATACATTGTTTTGGGCGGGTTCGCTTCAGGTGTCGTCAATTCATCTTCCTTACGTGTCGATTTCCACATAAGCCAAAGCTCCGTTACGACGGCAAAGCGGCCAAGCCGCTGTTATCAGGACGCTTTCCGGTCTCGTACTGCTCCTATGAGGATACAGAACTCGTGCCCGGCGGCCAACTTTTTTCCACAGGTTATCGGTCTGCAGGGGTTACCCTTCGAAGTCCGGATTCACGCTTAACCCTTTCTTCTCACCGATCTTTCACATACGCCTCGGCCGTCGCCGCCATACCGCCCCGTATAATGAAAGGTTTCATAGATCTCCTGCCGCAGCATTCCAGGCGAGGAGAACTGCTTGGCCTCAGCCCATGCCCACCAGTCAGCTCCGCATGCTTCTGGAAGGCAAATCCCACGGTGTGAGAAGAAGGACTCATTTCCATGACCCAGATCGAACTGGTTCTTGCGCGCGAAATCCTGGATTCCCGTGGCAATCCCACGGTCGAAGCCGATGTCATTCTGGAAAGCGGAGCCCGTGGCCGCGCTGCCGTCCCCAGCGGAGCCTCTACTGGCGAGCATGAGGCCGTCGAGCTGCGCGACGGCGACAGTGCGCGCTACCTCGGCAAAGGCGTGCTCAAAGCCGTCGACAACGTCAACGAGATCATCGCACCCGAACTCGAGGGCATGGATGCCAGCGATCAGCGCGAGCTCGACGCCGTGATGAAAGAGCTTGACGGAACTCCCAACAAGGGCAAACTTGGCGCCAATGCTATCCTCGCCGTCAGCATGGCCGCTTCGCGCGCCATGGCCGACCACCTCGGCATCGAGCTCTATCAGTATCTCGGCGGCTTCACCGCCAGCCTGCTACCGACTCCGATGATGAACATCCTCAACGGCGGCGCGCACGCCGACAGCAACGTCGACTTCCAGGAATTCATGGTGATGCCGGTCGGTGCGCCTTCGTTTGCCGAAGCGCTGCGCTGGGGCGTCGAGACCTTCCATACCCTCAAAGGCGTGCTGAAGAAGAAGGGCTACAACACCGCCGTCGGGGACGAGGGTGGTTTCGCTCCTTCGCTGAAGTCGAACACCGAGGCCATCGAACTTGTGCTGGAAGCCATCACCCAGGCCGGATACAAGCTGGGCGAGCAGATCGCCATTGCTCTCGACCCAGCCGCGAGCGAGTTCTATGACACTGACAAGAAGAAGTATGTCTTCAAGAAATCCGACAAGAGCGAACACACCAGCGAAGAAATGGTGAAGTATTGGGCCGACTGGGTTTCGAGGTATCCCATCGTTTCACTCGAAGACGGCTTCGCTGAGGACGACTGGCGTGGCTGGAAACTCGTGACAGATGAGCTGGGCAAAAAGATCCAACTGGTCGGCGACGATCTCTTTGTCACCAACGTCCAACGTTTGCAGCAGGGAATCGATGCCGGCGTGGCCAACTCGATCCTCATCAAGGTGAACCAGATCGGCTCAGTCAGCGAGACCATCGACGCCATCAACCTGGCGCGCGAGAACGGCTATACCGCCGTCATCTCGCACCGTTCCGGCGAGACCGAAGACACCTTCATTGCCGACTTGGCCGTTGCCACCGGCGCGGGCCAGATCAAAACCGGCTCGGCCTCACGTACCGATCGCATCGCCAAATACAACCAGTTGCTGCGCATCGAAGAGGAGCTCGGCCTGGCCGCTCGCTTCAACGGCCTCAAGGCCCTAAACTACCGTGGCGCCCTGGCAAAGAAGAGGGCGTAGGACGCACTGCTTCGGTCCCGCGCGCCGATACGAGAACAGGGTGTCGGCGCGGATATAATCAGTTCACCATGAGGGAAGCAGAGATTATTTTCGCAGTCGAAGAATCGGCCGAGGGTGGATATGAGCTCACGCCCCGGGCCACTCCATCGTTCCTGGGGGGCGATTCTATCCAGGAGTTGAAGGAAATGGTAGGTGATGCAGTAGGCTGCCGTGTTTACGAGGCGCAAATGCCCGCCATTATTCGTCTCCCCTTCGTCCCGCGATGAGGTTATTTCCGCTCGATGATTCCGCGAGACCGTAGTGGGCATGAACTCGCCAAGTTGCTGCCATCCGCGGCTGACCTCACGGATGCGTAGCGAGGAACACCACATCACCATACCCGCTCATCGCCGCCTAAAGGTCGGAACCTTGAACACGATTCTTGTCGAAGTTTCTACGTGCCTTAATATTTCCCGAAAAGTGCTCCAAGCAGAGCTATTCAATCCATGACTCCTCCCAAACCTCTCGTCCTCATCATTCTCGACGGCTGGGGCTATGCTCCGCCGTCCGACTCTAATGCCATCTCGCTCGCCCGCAAGCCGAACTACGACAAGCTGCTGGCAGAGTTCCCCAACACGCTCATCCACACCAGTGGACGCTACGTCGGCCTGCCTACCGGCCAGATGGGTAATAGCGAAGTCGGCCACCTTAATATCGGCGCGGGACGCATCGTTTACATGGACATCAGCAAGATCGACTTGATGATCGAGAACGCTGAGTTCGAGAAAAATCCCGCTCTCGTCGATGCTATGCAGAAGGCGGGCACCGGTGAGCGCCGCCTGCACTTCTTCGGACTTCTCTCCGACGGCGGCGTCCACTCGCATCAGAATCATCTCTACGCGCTGCTTCGTATGGCGAAGCAGAACGGCGTCGAGCGCGTTTTCGTCCACTGCTTCATGGATGGCCGCGACACCCTGCCAACCAACGGCGCGATGTACGTCGAGCAGTTACAGCAGAAGATGCGCGAGTACGGCGTCGGCAAAATCGCAAGCGTCAGCGGACGCTACTACGCCATGGACCGCGACAAGAAGTGGGACCGCGAAAAGAAAGCCTTCGACGCCATGGTCTTCGGCGATGCGGAAGGCGGTCGCTATAGCGACCCGGTGCAGGGCCTCAAACAGTCATACAACCGCGGCGTCACCGACGAATTCATCGTTCCTTTTGTCGTTACCGACAGGCGCGGCGAACCCGTGGGCACCATTCGCGACGGCGATGTCTGCATCAATTTCAACTTCCGTGCCGACCGCGCCCGCCAGATCACGCGCTGCCTCGCCCGCAACAGCCATTTCACTCCGCATGACGGCACAGAGCTCGATGCGGCGGCCGAGCTCGACGCCACCATCCCGCGAGACCGCGTCCCCAAAGACCTCTCTTATGTCTGCATGACGCAGTACGACAAGCACTTCACGTTGCCGGTCGTATCACCACCCGAATCGCTCGGCAACATTCTCGCCAATGTCATGGCGAACCTCAACATGCGCAACCTGCGGGTTGCCGAAACCGAGAAGTATGCGCATGTCACGTATTTCTTTAACGGCGGAGTCGAAAAGCCTTTCCCTGGCGAAGACCGAGTGCTGGTGCAATCGCCCAAAGTCGCGACCTACGATCTGAAGCCGGAGATGTCGGCGCAAGGCATTGCCGATACTGTTGTGAAGGCCATCGCAGACAAAAGTTTCGACGTGATGGTAGTGAACTTTGCCAACGCCGACATGGTAGGACACTCCGGCAAAATCCCGCCGACCATCAAGGCCTGTGAAACCGTCGATGCTTGCCTGGGTCAGATTTACGCTGCTCTTAAGCGGGTTGGCGGAGCGATGATCGTCACAGCCGATCACGGCAATGCCGAGCAGATGATCGATCCCGCAACCGGTAGCCCACAAACGGCACACACTACGAATCCCGTGCCGTTCATCGTGGCGTCAGAACTCGCTGTGACGCCTGACCGCTTCAAGGGCGACCATCGCCGTTTCACCCTGAAACCCGACGGCGCCTTGCAGGACATCGCTCCGACAATGCTAGGCATCCTCGGCATTCCCCAACCGAAGGAGATGACCGGCCACGACCTACGAGTGATTGCAGAAGCCGCTAAGCGTTAGCGCGACGTTTTGAAAGCAGACGGCTTCAGCCGCGACGCAAAGGGTATTGCCAGCATCGTGCTCGAGGCATTTGCGAAACTCGTGTTTCGGCAAGTGATTCATCGATTGCGAAAACAGGCACTGTCGGCTGTTCATATCGCCGCCATTGAAAAGGCAAAGGGCAGCCGATGGGCCCTTGGCAGTGCAAATCGATTACGCACTTCGCCATACTTAAGCTATGGTGCAGCATTGGCTTACACAAAACGAACGAGTCCTTAACCGGACACTACTGACCAAGAGCTAATTGCTAATTACTAGTCGCTACTTGCTGGCTTGAAACTGTTCCCATGAAGCTCGTTATCGCCCTCCATCACCGTTTCCAGCCCTGGATCAGCCCGGGTTGGTTCTCTGAGCGCTTGCGCCAGGACTTCCCCGAACTCAACGTCGTCCAACTTCCCGACTACGAGCGCCTCACCGACGAAATTGCCGACGCCGACATCGCGATTGCTTGGTCCATTCGCGGAGACCAGCTCAGGGCAGCAAAGAAGCTGCGCTGGATCCATTCCACTGCCGCAGCGGTGCACGGACTGATGTCGCCCGAACTTCAAGCCAGCGACATTATCGTCACCAATGCGCGCGCCGTCCACGGACCCACGGTCGCCGAGCACGCCATGGCTCTCGTCTTTGCTATGGCCAAACGTCTGCCGGAAGCCGCAAAATTCCAGGCCCAGCGGCACTGGGCGCAACAGGAAATCTGCACTGAGCCGCCGCGCCCGCGCGACCTCCGCGACTCCACCCTCGTCATCGTCGGTTTCGGTGCAATCGGAACTTATCTTGCCAAACTCGCCCGCCCGGTCGGCATGCGCATCATCGCCGTGCGCCAGCGTCCAGAGAAGGGAAGCGACCTCGCCGAGATCATTTACGGGTTCGATGACCTGAACCTTGCTTTCGAGCAAGGTGATTTCATCGTCCTGGCCGCGCCGCTCACGCCCAGAACCCATCACCTAATCAATGCTGAGCGCCTTACCCACCTCAAGCCGACTGCCTATCTCATCAACGTCGGCCGCGGAGTCCTCATCGAAGAAGAAGCCCTGATCCACGCCTTGCAAGCGAAACAATTCGCAGGTGCTGCCCTAGACGTAACCAGCGAAGAGCCGTTGCCACCGAATTCGCGCCTGTGGCCCATGGACAACGTCTTCATCACGCCCCACACCGCCGGCTACGCCGAGAAAATGTGGGAGCGCCATTACGCCAACTACAGCGAGAACCTTCGCCTCTTCCTCGCCGGCAAGCCTCTGCTTTGGTCGGTCGATAAATACGCCGGCTATTAGTTATCTGCCGAGTTGTTTGAATGGCACGGCTTCGCTCGTGCCGTAAGACTCATTCAAATTCGACTGCTAGCGGCGAAGGCGCTTACGACTACCTCTAACCAACGCCGCCGCCCACTGCCCAGCTGATACACTGCATCCGCCCCCATGGTCGCCACCAAATCGCTGCAACTGGAAACCTCCTCCCGCTGGCACGCCGTCATGGCTGGCTTCTTGGGCTGGACCCTCGACGCCTTCGACTTCTTCGTCGTGATCTTCCTCTTCGACATCCTCGCCGAACACTTCCACGTCAGCAAAGCGCAAATTGTTTTCTCCGTCACTGCCACGCTCGCCATGCGGCCCGTGGGCGCGCTCATTTTTGGCATGATGGCCGATCGCTATGGTCGCCGCCGCCCGCTCATGGCAAACGTCATCTTCTTCTCCACCGTCGAGTTGCTGTGCGGCTTTGCGCCCAACTTCACCGTCTTCTTCATCCTGCGCTTGCTGTTCGGAATCGGCATGGGTGGCGAGTGGGGCGTCGGCGCTTCCTTAGCCATGGAGCACGCACCTGTCCGCTGGCGTGGCGTCCTTTCCGGCATCTTACAGAGCGGCTACTCTAATGGCTATCTGCTTGCCGCTATCGCAGCCCGCGTCGTTCTCCCCAACTTCGGGTGGCGTGCCATGTTCTGGGTCGGAGGCATTCCTGCACTTCTCGCGCTCTACATCCGCACCAAGGTCCCCGAATCCCAAGCCTGGCAGCAACACCGTGTTCTGCGCACACTGGACAGTCCCAAGATCGCAATGCAGCACAAGGGCCTTTTGGTTTACATGATCGCCCTGATGTTCCTGATGAACTGCCTCTCTCACGGCACGCAGGATCTCTATCCTGACTTCCTCAAGCACGGCCACGGCATTGCACCCAACACTGTCGCTTACATCACGATGTTCTACAACGTTGGAGCGGTCGTCGGTGCGATCATTATCGGCATGCTCTCGGAGCGATTCGGACGCCGCTACAGCATGTTGTGCGCTCTTGCATTGTCGCTACTGGTCATGCCGGCTTGGGCCTTCGGTAGCACGCTGATGATTCTCGCGCTCGGCGCATTTGTCATGCAGATGGGCGTGCAAGGTGCCTGGGGCATCATTCCTGTCCATCTCAACGAACTCTCGCCTGACGCGGTGCGTGGCCTCATGCCCGGGTTTACATATCAGATCGGAATCCTACTTGCCGCCTCGACTCCAACCATCGAGTTCGCCCTGCGCGATCACCTTGGCTACGCGTGGGCACTTGTCTCGTTCGAGCTTGTGGTGATTGCCGGACTATCATTGCTTCTGATTTTCGGCCGCGAACATCACGGCAAGAGTTTTGTGCAGCAAGAGGTCAGTAGTGCCGGACTTCAGGCCAGCATATAGGTCGGTTCTTTGGTTTTCCAGACAACTGAGACCTACTTGGAGCGGGAGAGGGGAATCGAACCCCCGACCAACAGCTTGGGAAGCGATTGCTCACCCGTAAGTCGTTGTAAATACACACAAGAAAACAGGGTAAAACGCGGCCAAACGTGCCGTGCGTGGCAGGTTCTGCCTACATTTTGCCTACAAATTTTGTCAACCCTCAGCAACGTCTAAGCATTGTTGCCGTACTTTTTGGAGGACAGAATGGACAGCTCGTCGAGCGTGTACGACTTGTTCCAAAGAAATTTTCACGCGGCGCTAAGAAAGCCAAGCAAGCTCTTGACAAAATCCTAATTATTGTGTTACAATAATTATAAATAAGTGAGCTACGAACTGGCAATACCTGCGCAACTCGCAAGCCGTGAGCCACAAGAAACGCAAGCCCGGAAGGCCGAAACTGCCAAAGGGTGAAGGCAAGGGCAAGATCGTGCCCATCAGGTTTACGAAGGCTGAGGCTGAAGTCGCATCCGCGTGAGGCGTCCTGACATGCCAGTCCTGAAGATGCGCTGACAAGATCGGATGCGATGGAACGAAGCCATTCTATGGCTTCGGAATCCGCGTAGGCGGCGCAGGAGCAGGCTCTGCTTTCCTCTTGAGTGTCTTCGTTTTCTCGCGTGCTTCGCGGGCGTTTCTCGCATCTTCCTCGTCGAGATACATCAGGCGGGCCTTCATAAAGTTGAACGCGGTCGGGTCAGCATGGCTGTCTCGCGGGATCGGCCCTACGAAGTTGGATTCCCAGTTGATCGCCATCTCGCGCAAACCGTTCGGCGGATGCGAGTCCAAAAGCACGGAGAGAGTCCAGAATACCGGCCAGGCGCCGCCAACCTCTGATTTCAGGGATTGCAACATAGGATCAGGCACGCGATCAAAAAATTCAGCCAGCGCCAGCGGATTGTAACCGGCTCTGTACAGGAAGTAGAACGCAGCCTTATCGGCCGACTGTTCGTCTGCTCGCGGAATCCCGGAGATCGCCTCTCCCAGCGCCGGGAAAGGATTGTGCTCCGGTTCGTAGACCGAGAGGAACTTGGCCAGATCGCGTTTCATTTCGTGGTAGCTGTTCACCTGCCGCACTCCGATGAGCCAATAGAATTGCCGAGTCAGCGTGCGCCCGGCGTGGTGAAAATTGTCGTGGCCGATCTCGTGAGCGATGACTCCGGCCAGTTCGTCTTCGTTATTGACCTGCCGCAGCATGCCTCGCGTGATGTAGACCCTACCGCCACCTGCCGTGAAGGCGTTCGGGAGCGGCACGTTCATAACGGTGATTTGATAGTGCTTGTTGGGTTCGTTGGAATACTGTCCGAGATTCTGCGCCAGTCGGCTCAAGTAGGTGCAAATCAAAGGATCGGTAAATTTCCTCGGCCAGCCAAGTTCGGTTCCAGCGACTGCATCTGCCAGCCAGTATTCCTTCTCACCGGTGAATATATTGTTTCCCTTCAAGAATGTCGGCGCGAATGGAGTCTTCGCATTCAAGCGCGGCGAAGGCGGCAGCCAGGGGATGTCAGGTATATAAGCGGCAGGTGCGAGAAGGATAGGAAAGATCGGAGCCGAGAACTCAATCGCCGGGGGAACAATCGGCTCGTCAGCCGCAACTGCTGAGAGGCCGATCAGAAACAGCCATACCACGACTGATCGAATACATGAACTAGAGCTTAACCCTTTCGTGAGTTGTTGCAAGCGCCTGATTCTGCGCGACGAGGAGTACCATTGTCAATTGTTTTTCGATCAACCTACTACTTAAGGCTGG
>DASRAA010000212.1:0-2774 GCA_035638375.1 Binatia bacterium
GATACGTAGTCTGGCGAGGCATGGTCCACAAACAGATTCCGTAACTGTTCGGTGATCCGAATGCGCCACGGTGCTCCGGGAGTGAGCTGTTCCCCGGCCACGAGGCCGGCATTCACCCAGCGATGGAGTGTGGAAGCGGCCACGCCCAGGGTCTTAGCCGCTTGGCTGATGGGCAGCAAGTCTCCGCCGGGAGACTCCGCTGCAGGTACAAAGCGAGGGATCTCATGATAGCGCCGCAAGCTGCCGACCTGCTGTGCCGAGAAACGCCCTCCGTAGGCCGTCTTGCGTCCTTGGCGATTGAGAATGCCGGCAATGATGTCGTCCGGGTAATGAGCAGCCAGCCGGCGCAGTAGGGACAGGGTGTCTTCATCGGTGGTCGGCCCGTGCGCTGGATAGCGTTTCAAGGGCACAGCCAGCTTTGTAATCATGCCACCTCGCCAACGCAGCGTCAGATCGGCACGGCTTTGCTGGCGCTCCACTTGGAGGATCACTTCCTCGAGGAGGGTGCGGAGAAGTTCCTTTCGATCGCGGTCGGTGGTGGTCGGCGCCGTCCAGACGAGCCGCAAATCGGAACCGAGAAGATTAATGCGCTGTTGTTCTTCTGCGGTGAGCGTGCGAGGGCGCTGCTGTTGTCGGCGAAGTAATTCGGCTTCCGACGCCGCCAGGTCCTGCAGCCGTAATTCCCATTCTTTTTCCAGACCACGCGCTACCAGCCTATTTTCCGGCTCTACCGCCTTATATTGCCGCTCGGCCCGTTCCGCCTCATAACGAGCACGCTCGACTTCCAGACGCCACTGCGATAGGGCCGCATCCTGCTGGGATTCGAGCTGCTGGACCGCGAGTGCAGTGGCCTCGAGGGCCGCCGGTGTGAGCGCTTCCAGAAAGGCATGGGTGACCGCTTGGTCGATGGTGAGACCGCCCACGCTGAGGCACCTCATGCCGTGGCCCCCCGCGATTTCGTTATTTTCACAGTAGTAGCGCGGCGTGGCGTTGGCGCCTTGATAAGCGATCCGCAGCCGACGGCCACAGTTCCCACAAACGGCCAGACCTTGGAGCAGTGCGGATCCTTCTCTCAAGGCGCGACCTGCCTGGTGGAGTTCGGCGCGGATATTGGACTGCAGGCGCGCTTGATTGGCCTCAAACGTGGCCCAGTCGATGAACCCTTCATGATGTCCGGGAAGAAACACAGACCACTCTTCCCGCGGTAGGTGGCGGACTCGTTTTCTGACGACGCCGTCCTCATCGACATAGCATTCGTTACGAGTTTTACCATAAACATAGGCGCCGGCATACACCGGATTGCGGAGCACGTTATCGATGGCGATGTAGGTAGGTGTGACCCAACGAAGCTGCTGGCAGTTAGCGAGAGTCGGCACCATCCCCAAAGGGTGCTGCGGAAAGGACAGGTTTTCCGAACGGAACCACAGCCAGACTTGGCGTGCCGAGCCCAGTTCGGTGAACTTGGCCAAGACCGTGCGGAGGCAGCTGCTAACCGCTTCGTCCGGGTGAAAACGGACTTCGCCTCCCTGTTCCCCCCATACCAATCCGACGGGCAGGGCGCGACGCAGTTCCCCGCGTGCCGCTTTGTTACGGATTCCGCCGTCGAGTCGTTGGCGCAGGACGTGTAGTTCGGCCTCCGACATGGTGCCCTTCAGCCCGAGAATCAGACGATCGTTAAAGAGGGCCGGGTGATACACGCCGTCGCTATCGGCGAGCAGGGTATCCGTGATGGCACACATGTCGAGCAAGCGATACCAATCGGCGTTACTGCGCGCCAAGCGTGAGACCTCCAGCCCCAGCAGGATTCCCACTCGGCCGAGAGCGACCTCGGCATTCAAGTGATCGAAGCCGGAACGTTTGACAAACACCTTGCCGGATATGCCGAGATCTTCGTCGATGGTGGTCACTTGACTCCTGTCCCAGCCCAGCGCCATGGCTTTCTCCACCAAAGCATACTGACGGGCGGTGGACTCGCGGTTGTTCTCCACTTGTGAAGGATGAGATTGGCGAACATACACGATCGCGGCGCGGCGTGTGTGACTCGATCTTACTTTGCTGTTCTCAATCATGCTCTTGCTCCGTTTTCTGACTGACACGGATGGCTTGCACGATCAGCCGCGCCAGAAGTTCGATCGCCAGTGTTCTTGGCTCGTTTTCCAGGCTTTCCAATATTTGGATCTCTGGAATGGGGATGTCCAGAAAGTTCAGAAGGCGTTGCAACAGAGTAGTTCTCCTCGCCTACTGATTGTGAGTCGCTGCCGTGCGATGAAATGCCGCGATGGAGGAGAGCATCGACGACTGCGCGTGCCTGTAGCAAATCCCTCACCGAACCGAGATGGAGGTTAGGGTGAGCTGAGGCCGGTGTGCTCTGCAGCGACGCACCAAGGTCGGTCCACTCGGCTGGTATGAGGGAGCGACTTCCATTGGGCAAAATCAGCATCAGATTCAATTCGCCCTGAAAACGCCTCACCCCAAAGATAGGTAGTGTCTTCCCCTCAAGTGGATGATGTGGGCGAGTGATGGTGGCATGCTCGGGCAGGTCTTTGAGGTGGGTAGTGTGTCGTAGGGTCCTTCGATAATCTGTCGCACGAATGGCTGGTCAAGTTTATCGAGCACCGCATCGCCGACCGAAGGATACTGCGCCTGATCCAGAAATGGCTTCGAGCGGGGGTGTCCGAGGAAGGGAAGTGGTCGAAGACGGAGGTAGGGACCCCGCAAGGGGCAGTGGTCTCACCGCTGCTGGCAAACATCTACCTGCACTATGCCTTCGATCT
>DASRAA010000213.1:0-6673 GCA_035638375.1 Binatia bacterium
CCGGAGCACAAGAAGGGCCTGGTGAAGGACGCGGAAAAGCAGGTCATCAGCGTGCAGCAGCAGTACCTGGATGGCGCCATCACCAATGGTGAGCGCTACAACAAGGTGATTGAAATCTGGTCGAACGTGACGGAAAAAGTCGCCGACGAGATGTTCAACAACATGCAGGAGCTGGACAAGGTCGGCCAGCTGAACCCGATTTACGTCATGGCCGACTCGGGCGCCCGCGGATCGAAACAGCAGATTCGCCAGCTCTCCGGCATGCGCGGACTGATGGCCAAGCCTTCTGGCGAGATCATCGAGACGCCGATCACGGCGAACTTCCGTGAAGGGCTGACCGTGCTGCAGTACTTCATCTCCACGCACGGCGCGCGCAAAGGACTGGCGGATACGGCGCTCAAGACCGCCGACTCCGGCTACCTGACCCGCCGCCTGGTGGACGTGGCCCAGGACGTGATCGTCAGCGAACAGGACTGCGGCACCGTTGACGGGATCTACGTCGGCTCCATCGTGGAAGCCGGCGAAATCATCGAGCCCCTGCGCGACCGAATCGTGGGCCGCGTGTCGCTCGAGAAGATCAAGGACTATGACGGCAACGTCATCGTTGATGTGAATCAGGAAATCACCGAAGACCTGGCAGGCGCCATTCAGGCCGCCGGCATCGAGCGGGTGAAGATCCGCTCCGTGCTGACCTGCGAATCGAAGCGCGGCGTCTGCGTGATGTGTTACGGCCGCAATCTGGCTTCGGGACGCCTGGTCGAACTCGGCGAAGCCGTCGGCGTCATCGCGGCGCAGTCGATCGGCGAGCCGGGAACCCAGCTCACCATGCGTACGTTCCACATCGGCGGAACAGCGTCGCGAGTCAGCGAGCAGTCGCGCCTCGATGCCAAGAACAACGGCACGGTGCGCTTCGTGAACCTGATTACCGTCCGCTCGAAGGAAGGCCACCTGGTAGTGATGAACCGCAACGGGTCTATCACCGTGGTGGACGAGAAGGGCCGTGAAAAGGAACGCTATGCCGTGGTGTACGGCGCCAAGGTGAAGGTCGAGGACGGGCAGCAAGTCCAGCTCGGCGATGTGCTGGTCGAGTGGGATCCCTACACATTCGCCATCCTCACCGAAATCGGTGGTACCGTGCAGTTCAGAGACCTGCAGGAAGGCCTCACACTGCATGAAGAAGTCGATGAGGTTACCGGCCTGTCGCGTCACGTGGTGATGGATTCACCCGACGAGAAGCGTCAGCCGGCCATCATGGTGAAGGGAGCTAAGGGCAGCAAGCGTTACCTGATGCCCTCGCGCGCTCACCTCATGGTGCAAGACGGGGACGAGGTCACGCCCGGCGAGGTGCTGGCGAAGATCCCGCGCGAAACCACCAAGACGAAGGACATCACGGGCGGTCTGCCGCGCGTGGTCGAGTTGTTCGAAGCCCGCAAGCCGCGCGAGACTGCTGTCATCAGCGAAATCGACGGCGTGGTGAAGTTCGGCGACGTGAGCAAAGGCCAGCGCAAGATCTTCGTTGTGGCCGACAACGGCACCGAAAAGGAATATCAGGTGCCGCGTGGCGTTCACATCAACGTTCAGGAAGGCGAGCGCATCCGTGCCGGAGAACCGCTGATGGATGGCCCGCTTAACCCGCACGACATTCTCGCCGTGCTCGGTGAGAAGGAACTGCAGGCTTACCTGGTGAACGAAATCCAGGAAGTCTACCGGTTGCAGGGCGTGAACATCAGCGACAAGCACATTGAGGTAATCGTCCGCCAGATGATGCGCTGGGTGAAGGTGGAAGACGTGGGCGACACGACCTTCCTGCTCGAGCAGCAGGTCGATAAGTTCCGCTTCCGCGAGGAGAACGAGCGGGTGATTGCTGAAGGCGGCAAGCCGGCCACCGGCCGTCCGTTGCTGTTGGGCATTACCAAGGCTTCGCTCTCCACCGACTCGTTCATCTCCGCTGCGTCCTTCCAGGAGACCACGCGCGTGCTGACCGAAGCGTCTATCCAGGGCGCGGTGGACCACCTGCGCGGCCTCAAAGAGAATGTCATCGTGGGCCGTCTCATTCCGGCAGGCACCGGCATGGAGTACTACCGCAATGTCCGGCTGTCCGACGAAATGGAGGCCGCCGCTGCCAAGGTACAAGAAGAGGTCACTGCCGCTTACGAAGAAGCCGAGCGTGCGCTGGAACTCATGCGCAACGAAGGCGAGAACGAGGCGGAGGAACTCGCCGCCGAGTAACCAATCAACTATCAACGCCGCTCGTGTTCTGCACGGGCGGCGTTTTTGTTAGCTAGCAGTCGCATTTAACGAACTTTTGCTTGGGAAGCTGGGCGGCATGCCCCTATCCTGTATTGTGTGTAGGTAGGTTTGTGCGCTGTTCGTAAGTCCCGGCTAGTATGTCCAGGTTCTTTCGACATTTGCGGATTGCTTTCTGGCGCGCCTTTCAGCACGACGCTTTTGCTGTAGCCAAGGCGGCGGCCTTCTCCGCGATCCTGACATTCTTCCCAGTCGTTCTGGTTCTGGCATCGATTCTGTCCATTTCCCATAGCAGTGAACTCTTCGTCCGCGAAATCTTCCGTGCGCTGGGCAGGATTCTGCCTGCGGAAACCAGTGCCACGGTTACGCAATACATCACCGGCGCCAAACCAGTGCAGACGAAGTTCCTCGTCTCGACCAGCCTGCTGACGCTGTGGACGGCATCCGGTGCGATGATTTCCTGGATGGAGGGCTTTCGCAAGGCCTATCAGATGCCCAAAGTCTGGGGCATTGTGAAAGAACGCATGATCGCTTTTCTTATGGTAATACTGGCCGGCGTGCCCATGGGATTTGCCTCGTTTCTGGTCGTCTCCGGCAATCTGATTGAGCGCTGGGTCATGTATCACGTAGGGCACGAATTCACGCCGTATATCCTCGGCCTGTGGACCGCGGTGCGCTGGATCATCGCTGTGCTCACCAGCATTGCGGTGATCGCGCTGGTTTATCATCATGGCGTTCCGCGAACTCAACCTTGGCATCGCGTTTTACCGGGCGCCGTTGTGGCGACCATGCTCTGGGTTTGTGTCACCGTGCTGTTCGGATACTATTTGCGGCGGTTCGCCAACTACGACGTCATATACGGTTCCGTGGGAACGGCCATCGCTCTCTTAATCTGGCTGTACCTGGTATCGATGGTGGTGCTCGTCGGAGCTGAATTTAACGCCGTGCGATATCCGCGGTTCCTGTTCGGAGCACAGTCGCCAGTAACCGGCGAGCCAAACCGCGCCCAGGTGTGAGCAGTCGCACGATGCCTATGCAGAAGCCCAGCATCTTCGCGCCAAACGACGGCCTACAGCGGGCTGACGGAAGCCTCCGGCGGCGCGCCAAGATTGTCTGCACGATCGGTCCAGCGAGCAACTCGGAGAATATGATCCGCGAGTTGATGCTTCGGGGCATGGATGTGGCCCGGCTGAACTTCTCTCATGGCACGCACGAGCAGCATGCTTTGGTCATCGATCGCCTGCGCAGGGTGGCCACTGAATTAAACCGCAGCGTCTGCATTATGCAAGACTTGCAGGGTCCGAAGATTCGTACGGGAAAGCTGAAGTCGCACACTGCGGTGTTGCTGAAAAAAGGGCAAACCGTCACCATCACACCCGACGATGTGGAAGGCACGACTGAGATTATTTCTACTACGTATCAGAATCTTGCAGGGGACGTGAAGCCGGGTGAGCGAATCCTGCTTTCGGACGGGCGTGTCGAACTGGTGGTGCGAGAAGTCCAAAACGGAAAAGTCGTTTGCGAGGTGCTCAATGGAGGCAAGCTGGGCGAGAACCAGGGCATCAATCTGCCGGGAACGAACATCAGCATTCCCTCGCTGACTGAGAAGGACCGTCGCGATCTGGAATTTGGCCTGAATCAGGGTGTCGATCTCGTAGCGCTTTCCTTTGTGCGTACCGTGCAGGATGTGCTTACTGCCAAGCAGGCGATTGCCGCACAACGCAGCGATGTCGGGTTAGTTGCGAAGCTGGAGAAGCCCCAGGCCATCGAAAATCTCGACGGCATTCTGGAAGAGTCAGTTGCGGTGATGGTGGCTCGCGGCGATTTGGGCGTGGAAGTGGCGCCGGAAAAGGTTCCGCTGATCCAGAAATACGTCATTCGCCGAGCCCTCGATTTCCGCCGGCCGGTCATCACAGCCACGCAAATGCTGGAGTCGATGACCGAGAACCCGCGTCCTACGCGGGCCGAAGCCAGCGACGTCGCCAACGCCGTATTCGACGGCACCGACGCTGTGATGCTTTCGGGTGAAACGGCTAATGGCAAATATCCGTG
Source organism: Binatia bacterium (assembly GCA_035638375.1). Lineage (GTDB taxonomy): Bacteria > Acidobacteriota > Terriglobia > Terriglobales > Acidobacteriaceae > DASRAA01. The sequence goes on from DASRAA010000213.1 coordinate 4,300, forward strand.
TGAGGCAGTCGAAATGATGGCGCGTATCGTGGCTGAGACCGAAGCCAGTTCGCAGCCGCTGACTCCACGGCATCGCGAAGCAGCCAACTGGTCGGTGGCAGAGACGATTTGCCAATCCATGGCCCATGCAGCGCAAGATCTGAAGATCGCTGCAATTGCCGTGTTTACCGAGACAGCCACGACAGCGCGTATGTTATCGAAATATCGTCCCGCGGTGGATATCTATGCCTTTTCGTCATCGGAGACGGTACGCAATCGCATGAATGCGCTATGGGGAACGAAACCGCTGATATGCCCCGCCGGGTTATCAGTCGAACGCATGGCGCAGTTCGCTGAAGAGGAACTTCGCCGCCTGAACGTGCTGACGACCGGAGACGTTTTCGGACTGGTGGCGGGGACTCGCAACTCGCCCGGCGCCACCAACTTCATGCGGCTTATCCAGTTGCAAGACCGGGAGCAACAAGTTAACTGGGCGGAGAAGAACTCAGGAGAGCGCCATGTCGGCTGAAGTTATTTCATTCGCGCTTCTGGAGGCACTACCCGGCAAGGAAGCGGAACTGCTCGCCATGTTGCGCGAACTGTACGCCATGATGCACCGTAAGGGCTATTGCAATGACGTACTCTATCGCGACGAATCGCGGCCTGACCGGTTGTTCCACATTCGCCGATGGAAATCGGCCGAGCAGCGAGCCGAGGCCCAGATTGACCCCGAAGTGCATCGCTATTGGCAGAGGTTGCCGGACCTTTGCACGATTCCGACGGTGTATGAGGACCTGGAAACACTGTTTGAGAGTTAGCCAGATACTCACTTTTAATCCCCGGTTCAACACTGGGCGGTATGCTCGTGCTGATTAGCCTGGCTAACTAACTCCACTGAAATGACGTGAACAGTCATGGCGAAAGAACTGAGAACTGTTTTGGGGGCTGATAGCACGCCAGAACTGGAGCTGGTTAAGGAAGCGGGAAAGGTCACAATCTATGAAGCCGATGACATGGACCGGCAGGTTTCGGTACCGGTCTCTCTGGTCCCGCAACTGATCCGCGCTCTGGACGAGTTGAAATAGCTTCTTGGCGGAAGTTTACGCAGGCTAGTTCACCCACGGCGGCTGCGCGTCGCCGTTTTTCTTTGGCCGGTCGCGCGCTTCGGGATCGCGCAGCTTGCCGTCTTCGTCGAAGTAATCTTCGTGCCGGTAATCCGCGCGATCATGCTTGCGCATATAGACCTCAAACTTTTTGGCAGCGCGCCTCCGTTTCCAGCGGTAGTACGAGTTACGCACGCCATACAACCACTCCGATGAAACGAAGCCAAAGCCACGGCGCGGAACGAACTTGAGGAACAGGTACCCGAAGAGCCCGCCACCCAAATGGGCCATGTAGGCGGTGGATTGACCCAGGTTGTGCGAAGATGACAGCGCACCATAGAGGGCAAGTAGGATCAGTCCAATAACGAAGTAACGTGCCTTAATCAGAAACGGGATCGGAAAGAGCATGATTTCCGAGTCGCCGTGCAGAATTCCGAATGCCACCAGGATGCCGTAGATCCCGCCTGACGCGCCCACCGTCGGAACTACCGGAGACGCACCGAGAAGCCCGGTGAACGACACGATGGTGGTGCAAATCGCGGCGCCAATCACGCAGAAGAAATAGAACTGCATGAACAGGCTATAGCCCCAGTCCATTTCCAGTTGTGCCCCGAACATCCATAGCGCCAGCAGGTTGAAGAGAATGTGAAACAGCCCGGCATGAACGAAACTGTAGGTGACGAACTGCCAAACCCAGCCATGCAGCACTGCAAGCGCGGGCACTAGGCCAAGATGGAAATTCACCCATCCACTTATGTCGGCGGCAGAGAAGGCGGCGCCCAGCAAAGCGACCAGCAGGAACACTGCGCCATTGGCAATCAGCAACTGCTTTACCGCCGCGGTGAACGGCGGAAAGCTCAGCGTCATGGTTGGGCCGCGTCGCATGTAAGTTCTATCTTACCCGCTTTCGACAGCATAGCGCTGAGCCTTTGACAGTGGGTTGGGATTCGGGTGGAGCACCGCTTGTTAGTGTGCCGTACAAAGGCATCACCGCTTCATTCAGCGGTGCCGTTCATGCCGGCCGGTAAATACGGCTTTAGCTGCTGAGGTAACAAACTTATCCCAGGGGCTAAAGCGCAGTTTGAGATCTAATGGAAGCCTGAAGGCGTCAGCCACCCACCTTACCGCTCCGGTAACGGAATCACTGACAAACTGCGATGGCCTGTGCTGTCGGTAGCCTGTAATGCGAAAAAGACGTTGTCTTTCGACAGAGGAATTGTGGCCTGTGTCACATTGCCGAACGTTTGGCTATGCTCCCACTGAGAAGCTCCGGTGTCGCGCCATAAAACAAC
>DASRAA010000214.1:0-24166 GCA_035638375.1 Binatia bacterium
CTTCCATCGGAGAAGGGAAGTACCTGTCTTCCGGTCCGTGGTTGTGGATCGCCACCTTGATGTCATACTCCCCTGCGAATTTCTCCAGGCGAGGCAGCGTTTCCGGGGTTGGTCCGGCGACGATCAATGCAATCCCGGCGGATCGACAGTAGTCGAACTTCTGACGCATGTCAGCATCTTCATCCTTCTGGAAATAGATTGTTCCGGCTGCGGTCAACGTCAACCCCGCAGCCCTGAATTTCTCAGCAGCGACTGTAGTCGCTGCCAGGGGCGTGAACGGCAGGTGTACGTCCTTCGCATTCAGGAAAGGTGTGTTCAGTGTCCGCATGAACCCAATGACATCATCAGGTCCGAACTTACGGAACGAGTAGCTTGCAACACCAAGCTTGAGCGGGAGAGGTGCAGTAGTACTGCTCCAGAGAGGCGCATCTGCCTCCAGTGCGTGCGGCAAGTTGAGAGCTGCAAACGCTGTAACTGTTGCAAAAGTTCTGAAGAATCGTCGGCGATCCAGATTCATCGTTTCACTCTGCTGAATCTGATATTGGGTCCGAGCATTCCGGCAAAAGATTCCAGTTGCGGGAAAGTTTTACATCGAAATTTTTCCATTCTCCCGAGCAACGTCTTTAAAATCAGCGGCGCCAGTTTGGCACGCGGGATGCTATTGTAGTATGCAGACGAAGTGGCGCATAGGGCCATCGGTAAAGAGGTTTCGGCCAGAGTCCTCTTCCTGGTGGCCCTCTTTTAATTGGCTGTTCGGCAGTTTTTTCACGGTTCCTCCCCAAGGCGGATCATTAGGACCGCCCGTCTGACCGCACGATGAAAGCGAAGTGCACCGCGCCGTGCACTTCGCCTTTCCGTTTCTGGGGCATTAGCGGCCAGCCTTCAGCTTAAGAACTCCCTAGCCAATAGCCCTTTGGGTTCTTCTACCGGGGCCGGCTTTGGGAACGCCGGCCTCCAGAGACTCCGAAAGACTGTGAAATGCTGCTTCCAGAGGGCACCAGCCCCCAGACTCGTCGAAAGCTAAGTGCAAGGGAAAGCCCTGATTAAGGTTGTCTTGGAAGGATAACCCGTGTTGAAGTCTCCCCTACTCAGAGGGCGAAACCAGTGTCAGCTTCTCGGTAGTATCAAACCCCGCCGCGCGAAGCAATCCCTCGATTTTTGCTTCGGTGAGCCGGGTAGCATCGTACTCCACCCGAATCGTCTTGTCCGACTCATTCAGCTGAAGGCGCCGGATACCATATACGTTGCTCATCTGCCCGAAGGCGCTCATCACACTCTCGGTAGGCGGCATTCCATAGCGGAACATCACGTCGACGGTGGTCATCGAAAATTCTCCCGGCTCATGCAATGATTGAAGAGATCGTGAAACAACACACTACTATATTGCACTGTTGTGCAGGAACCAACACCATCCCATGAGTGAAGTGGAAGAAAAGACAGGTGGCGAGAAGCTGTCGGCTCATGCACATGATCCGGTGTGCGGCATGAGCATCGATCCAGCCAAGGCTCGCGGCAAAGCCCAATATCAGGGCGACACATACTTCTTCTGCTCTCCCGGATGCATGCATCGTTTTGTCGCTGAACCCGCCAAATATCTGGCGCCAGGATATAAACCCTCCATGCCGACGATGGAAGGTATCGTCTCGCTTGCGCCCGCACGCCCTACAGTGATCGACCCGGTCTGCGGCATGAGCGTTGACCCAGCTAATGCAGCTGGGACAGTGGAGCACGATGCGAAGTTGTACCACTTCTGCAGTCGAGCCTGTGCCGAGAAATTCAAAGCGGATCCTTCCAAATACCTCGGGAAGGGATACAAGCCTGGTGGCATGCCACAGGCTGTTCAAATCGGAAGCGCTGGTTCCCGAGTGGCGGCGAAATCAACGCCGGAGACCCCGAAGCCTACCTTGAAGTCCGTGGATTACATCTGCCCGATGGATCCAGAGGTGCGGCAATCCGGGCCGGGAGCTTGTCCAAAGTGCGGCATGGCTCTGGAGCCGGAGGTGCCGCTCCCGTCAAGCAGCACGAAGTGGACCTGTCCGATGCATCCGGAAATTGTTCGTGATGGTCCAGGTTCCTGCCCGATATGCGGCATGGCACTCGAGCCCATGACGGTGACAGAGCGGGTAGATGAGAATCCAGAGCTGCGCGACATGACGCGGCGCTTCTGGTGGGGTGTAGCGCTCGGTGTGCCGTTAATGCTCATTGCCATGGCCCACATGATTGGGCCATGGGCGCACGCCATCTCACCCCGCATTGCAGCGTGGGTGGAATTCGTGCTGGCGACGCCCATCGTTCTTTGGGCTGGTTGGCCATTCTTCGAGCGTGGATGGGCATCGGTACGATTCCGCAGCCCCAATATGTTCACTCTGATAGCCATGGGTGTTGGCGTGGCATACATCTACAGTGCAGTCGCGACCATCGCGCCGCAGATCTTTCCCGACATCATGCGCGGGTTGCACGGACAGCCGGGCGTGTACTTCGAGGCTGCGGGGGCCATTGTCGTGCTTGTGCTGCTGGGACAAGTCTTGGAGCTGAAGGCCCGCAGCCGAACCAGCAGTGCCATTCGTGCACTGCTGGACCTCTCGCCCAAGATGGCGCGGCTGATGCGTGATGACGGCAGCGAATACGACATCCCGCTTGAGCAGGTGCAGGTGGGCGACAAGCTGCGTGTTCGGCCTGGCGAGAAGATCCCCACCGATGCTGTCGTCGTGGATGGCCTGAGCTCGGTGGATGAGTCCATGATCACCGGCGAGTCGATGCCGGTGGAGAAGCGCGGCGGCGATCGAGTCATTGGCGCGACGGTCAACGGTACCGGTTGGCTGTTGATTCGCGCCGAGCGCGTGGGCAGTGAGACCGTGTTGGCGCAGATGGTGCGCATGGTAAGCAACGCGCAGCGCAGCCGTGCACCGATCCAGCGACTTGCTGACCGAGTGTCGGCATATTTCGTGCCTGCGGTGCTCGCTGTAGCCGTGATTACGTTCCTGGCGTGGTTGTTCATAGGACCAGAGCCGAGGCTCGCATATGCCGTCGTCAATGCGGTTGCGGTGCTGATCATTGCGTGTCCGTGCGCGCTAGGCTTGGCAACGCCCATGGCGATCATGGTTGGTACCGGTCGCGGTGCCCGTGCGGGCGTGCTCATCAAGAACGCCGAGGCGCTTGAGACTTTCCAGAAGGTCGATACCATCGCGCTGGACAAGACCGGCACGCTGACCCAAGGCAAACCGGAACTGAACTCCGTCATTGCGCTTGCAGGAGAGAACGAGGAACAGATCGTGCGGCTGGCGGCGAGCCTGGAACGCGGCAGCGAGCATCCGATGGGGGCTGCGATTGTGGAGGCCGCCGAAGCCAACCGGATTCCACTGATTCAGACCGATGGATTCCGTTCAGTCACGGGTAAAGGCGTAATCGGCACCATTGGCGGACACGAGGTGGCGGTTGGCAGCGAGCGCCTGTTCGAGGACCAAGGCGTCAGCATCGCTGAGCTGACCGGCAAAGCCGATGAGTTGCGACGCGACGGACAGACAGTTGTGTTCGTTGCGATTGATGGACGCGCCGTCGGGCTGCTCGGCATCGCTGATCCGGTCAAGCCCGAAGCAGCCGAAGCATTGCGTATGCTGCAAGCCGAAGGCGCGCGCATCGTCATGCTTACAGGCGATAACGAAATGACGGCAGCGGCTGTGGCGCGCAAGTTGGGCATCTCCGAGTACGAAGCAGGGGTTCTTCCTGATCATAAGGCGGAAGTCATCGAGAAACTCCAGAAACAGGGAAGAACGGTTGCGATGGCGGGCGATGGCGTGAATGATGCACCGGCGCTGGCGCAAGCGCAGGTTGGCGTTGCGATGGGAACTGGAACCGACGTGGCCATGGAAAGCGCGGGAATTACGCTGCTGAAGGGCGATCTGATGGCTTTGGTGCGCGCACGCAGGCTGAGCAAGCTGGTGATGCGCAACATCAAGCAAAACCTGTTCTTCGCCTTTGTTTACAACTCGATCGGAGTCCCGATAGCGGCGGGAATCCTCTATCCAGCGTTTGGTTTGCTGCTAAGTCCGATTCTGGCTGCGGCCGCGATGAGCTTCAGTTCGGTAAGCGTGATCAGCAATGCTTTACGGTTGAGGAGTACCAAACTCTGAACCTTCCGTTTGGGGAATTTAGGTGATTTCGTAGCCTCCACCTTACCGTAAGTCATTGGTTTTAAAATTGTTAGGGCGATTTCCGTGCGACTTTTGCGCCTGTGAGACGTAGCGACAAATCTGAGTAACAAAGAACTCCGACAACCGGCCCAAACAGGCCAGTTGTCGCCGAGACAGGAGCGGTGGGCCGCCACAGTCAAAGGAATGACTGAAGGATGTTGAGCGGCCCGCCTTATGAGCACCCAGTTCTACCTCACGCGCTATTGGTCAGGCAGAAAAGTAGCTTTTGGAGGGACTTTCCCCGCTTTGGGAACTTGCAAAGAGTTCTCACCAATCAAAGCTTGTTGAGGTAATCCACGATTTCGCGGTTGGTCCAGTCGACGGCGCCCACGAACTTGCGAAGGATTTTGCCGTTGCGGTCAATGATGTAGGTCTCAGGGAACTTGAAGGTGCCATAGAGGGTGTTGGAGGTCTGTTTCGGATCGCGCACGGTGAGCAGGTCGACGTTGTGGTCGCGGACGAACTGCCTGTAGGCGTTGTCGTCGGAGTCCAAGCTGACTGCGAGAACCGTGGCCCTGTCCCCCATTTGCTTCTGCAACTCGACCAGTGACGGCATTTCTTCGACACACGGAGCACACCACGATGCCCAGAAGTTGAGCAGCACGGGCTTGCCGCGGAACTGGCTCAACGTGACCGTGTGCTGTGCGTCTGTGATGGTGAAATCGGGAGCGGTTTCGCCAATGCGCGGCGGGCGCCCGCTGTTGCAAGAGGCGAGGATGACGATGCACAACAGTACGGGTAACCAGAGCGAGCGCTGCACAAAAATATAATAGCGAAAGCGCTCAGCTATTGGGCTCTTAGCTTTAAGCGCCGTTGTCGACCGCGTCGCCGCTACCCGGCTAAACGAACATCGAACCCCATGGACTCCAAACAAGATGTCCCCGTGGTCTCGGTTATCGTTCCGGCGAGGAATGAAGGGGCAGTGCTGGTGCGGTGTTTGGAGTCGTTGGTCGCTCAGGCCGGAGCCTACGAAGTCATCGTGGTCGATGATCATTCCAGCGATCGCACGCGGGAGATTGCCGAGTCGTTTCCGGTGAGGGTGATCGGGGCCGACGCCCTACCACCGAGTTGGAGCGGTAAGTCCAACGCCTGCTGGACTGCGGCGAAAGTTGCGAAAGGGAATTGGCTACTGTTCACCGACGCTGACACCGTTCATGCGCCCAATTCCATTATTCAAGGAATACATGAAGCGGAAGCAACTGGCGCTGCACTGCTATCGTACTCGCCCAAGCAGGAGGTCCGCAGTCCGGCTGAGCGAGTGCTGATGCCGGTGATCTTTGCAGAACTGGCAGCGACATATCGGCCGAAGGAGGTGAGCGATCCAAACTCGCCTATGGCTGCCGCGAACGGGCAGTACCTGCTGGTTCGCCGCGATACTTACGACGCGGTGGGAGGGCATGCCGGTGTGGCCAAGGCGATTCTGGAAGATGTCGAGTTGGCGCGGAGGGTCAAGCGGGCAGGACACAGACTGCAATTTCGGATGTCGGAGGTTGTGAGCACGCGGATGTATCGCAGCTTTGCCTCGATGTGGGAGGGGTGGACGAAAAACCTGGCGCTGCTGTTTCCGCGGCCTTTGTGGCTGGCCACGAAGCGGATGCTTGAGTTCCTTCTGATCGTCTTGTCGATCTTTGGGGTGGCGATTGCCACTTCCAATGGCCACAGGATCGCGCTTGTCGGCAACGGAGCTCTGGCCGTGTTATTCCTGGCTTTCTTCTTTCGGCGCATTCGGCAGGCTCATTTTGACTGGTTGTCAGATGGGCTTGCGATCTTTGGATTGCCCCTGTTCTCGGTACTTTTGGTAAATTCCTACATCTGTCATAAGAAGGGAACTGTGAGGTGGAAAGGGAGAGTGTACGCGGTGCCCGGAACAGACTTTTCCTCCACGGAGACAGGGAGAACTTGAATCAATCTATTCTTCTCCGGGCTGGCAATTTCGCCGTATTCGAACAAGAATAGCTGAAAGGACATGATTTACTTAACCCGCAAGACTGAGTTTTCGGCGTCGCACTATTACCACAATCCGCAATGGTCGGAGGAGGAGAACCGGCGCGTGTTCGGGAAATGCGCCAACACGAACGGACACGGGCATAACTACACCCTTGAAGTAACAGTTAAGGGCGAGATTGATCCGACGACCGGCTTTGTTGTCGACCTGAAAGAGTTAAAGGACATCCTGAACCGCGAGGTGGTCGAGGCAATGGACCATCGGCACTTGAATAAAGAGGTGCCGGAATTTGCGTCGCGCATTCCGACGACGGAGAACATCGCCATCGCGATCTGGCAAAGGCTCAACCAGAAGTTGAACGTCGCAAAGCTGCATCGCGTGCGGCTGTATGAATTGCCGGATCTGTTCGTGGACTATTACGGAGAGGCATGAAGGCCTATCTCACACGTCGCTACACGATTTCAGCGTCGCATCGATTGCATGCTCCTACGTTGTCAGACGAGCAGAATTGGCAAACCTACGGGAAATGCAACAATCGGTTCGGCCACGGACACAACTACGCCGTTGAGGTGACGGTGAGCGGGACCGTGAACGCACAGAGCGGAATGGTGTGCGACCTGGTGGACCTGGATGCAGCGGTGGAGAAAGAGGTGATCGAGAGGTTCGATCACCAGAATTTGAACATGCTGACAGAATTCGCCAATTTGGTGCCCACGACAGAGAACCTGGCAGAGACGATTTTCCACAAATTGAAGCAAAACTTGAAGGCGGCTCATCTGGAGAAGGTGAGGGTCGAAGAGACCAGCATGAACAGCTTTGAGTATGCGGGAGGGGCGGAGCCGCGGCGCTAAGTTGTCAGCGAACAGTTATCAGTTGTCTGCAAAGGCCGGCAGCCTGAGGCTGTATTGAATCTCAAACATGAGCCGAAGTTCGGGCCGGGAAGACCATGAAAGACTTAATGGAAACACAAACGACATTAACCAGCGCATCGCTGGAGGAACTGACGCGCGAACTGTTGGTGCGGTTGGGGGAGGATCCCACGCGCGAGGGTTTGCTGAGGACTCCGCTGCGGGTTGCGAAGGCATATCGGTATTTGACCAAGGGCTACAGCGAAGACCCGGATGAGTTGCTGAAGGGTGCGCTGTTTTCCGTGGACTACGATGAGATGGTCATCGTGAAGGACATTGAGATGTTCAGCCTGTGCGAGCACCACATGCTGCCGTTCTTCGGCAAGGTGCACATCGCGTATATCCCGAGGGGAAGGGTGATCGGGCTGAGCAAATTACCGCGGTTGGTGGAGGTATTCGCACGGCGGTTACAGGTGCAAGAGCGGCTGACGGTGGAGATTGCGGAATCGATCCAAGAGGCAATTCAACCGCTGGGCGTGGGCGTGGTGGTCGAGGCGCGGCACCTGTGCATGATGATGCGCGGCGTGGAGAAGCAGCACTCGGCGACGGTGACGTCATCGATGTTGGGAGCGTTTCGCGCGCCGCAGACGCGGCAGGAGTTCTTGTCGCTGATCCGGGAGAAGGCGAATAACGGAGTGTAGAGGTTCAGGCGGTATTGGGGAGAAGATTGGGAGTCCGGAAAGGTGGAAGTGAAAGGCCCCTGGTTAGCGCCCAAAAGAAGGGCGCGAATCCTTCTCCCAGCTCAGGACAGGCTCGGGGGCACCCGCGTTTGGCTGGAAAAGTTGCCGTGGTCACCGGCGGGAACCGTGGGATCGGGCTGGCGATTTCCCGAGCAATGGCGGTCGAGGGATGCAGCGTGGTGATCACCGGTCGCGATCCAGCAGCCCTGGACATGGCTAAAGCGGAACTAGCGAAAGTTGCTATGGGCGGCGAGGTACTGGCGCAAACTGGCGATGTGCGCGACGAGAAGGCCGTGGCCCTGGTGTTTGCGAAGGTAAAGAAGCGCTGGGGGCAGTTGGACGTCTTGGTCAACAACGCGGGAATTTTGCAGAAGCTCTATGACACCGCGGAGACTCCGGTTGAGCTTTGGCGGACGGTTCTCGACACCAACCTGACAGGGATGTTTCTATGCACTCGAGCGGCGGTGCCGCTCATGGGGCGCGGCGCAACGATTGTGAATACGTTGTCGGTGACGGTGAGAACGGCGGTGCCGAAGCTTGCTGCCTACAATGCCTCGAAAGCCGGGGCGCTGGGTTTCACCGACACCTTGCGCGAAGAACTGAGGTCGTCGGGAATCCGAGTGACAGCGCTCATTGCCGGCGCGACGGACACCGAGATCTGGGAGCAGTTCTGGCCGCAAGCTCCGCGGGAGAAGATGGTGCGGGCAGAAGACGTTGCAGCGGCAGTGTTGTACGCCGTCACCCTGCCTCCTGAGGCAAGTGTGAGTGAAGTGATGCTGGTGCCGCAGAAGGGCATTCTGTAAACCAACAGAGTGTGAAGCTGCCCCACCACCGTATCGCCTGATTTCGGCGAAGGGTGAGATCGATGCTCCTACAGGCTCCTAGTACAATCCATGGCGGTAGCGGCGAGCGCGAACAGGGAAGAGCTTGATAAGCGCCATGCCGGCGAGAAAGCCTCCGACGTGCGCCCAAACCGCGACTCCACCGGCATTGCCGCCGTGGACACTAATCGAGGTGGCGGCGCCCAGCAGGAACTGTCCAACGAAGAAGTAGCCCAGCACGACCCACGCCGGCAGCCACATAAACCACATAAAGAAAAAGGGAACGATGGTGAGAACTTTCGCTCGTGGATAGAGCAAGAAGTAGGCTCCCATTACGCCGGCGATGGCTCCGCTGGCGCCCACCGTGGGTACGGCGGAATTGAGGTTGAACAGGGTGTGGACGGCCATAGCTGCGACGCCGCTAATCAGGTACAGCAGGATGTAGCGGAAGTGGCCGAGATAGTCTTCGACGTTGTCGCCGAAAATCCAGAGAGTGAGCATGTTGAAGATCAGGTGCATCCAGGAGCCGTGCAGGAACATGGAGGTGAACACTGGCAGAAACGCGGCGATTGGTGTTACGTAGCGCGTTCCCAGTTGATAGACGAGGTCCCAGGGAACGTATCCTTGATTGAAGAGGACGACGGCAATTCGCGCGGGAACGACTCCGAAAGTAGTGAGAAACGCATTGAACTGGCGCGAGCTACCGGCGCCGATCGAGAGTTCGAAGAGGAACGCTACCGTGTTCACCGCGATTAAAAAGTAGGTGACGTAGGGCGTGGTGACTCGCGGGGCGTCGTCTTTCAGCGGGATCATGGGAGCGGCTTAGGTGCGGGTATTCGGCAGGGAAGTGAATTCCCTGTCGAATTGGATGAGGTTCCTGACAATTTGACCGAGGAACACCTCTGCGTACACGATACCAGAAGGATGTCGCTGAACGGTGTGATGGTGGTCGATAAGCCGCAGGGATGGACGTCGCACGATGTGGTGGCACGGATGCGGAAGATTCTGGGTGAGCGGTCGATTGGGCACTTGGGGACGCTCGACCCGATGGCGACCGGGGTACTGCCGCTGCTGATCGGGAAATTCACGCGGCTGGCCCAGTTCTATCAGGCTTCGGAAAAGGCATATGAGGGAACCATCCGGTTTGGCTATGCGACCGCTACCTATGACGCAGACGGCGAGCCTTTAGGGCCAGTCCGCGAAGCTAAAGTAACACTTGAAGGCGTGAGGGGCGCGACGGCTGAGTTTGTAGGCGTGTTGCTGCAGGTTCCTCCACCGTTTTCGGCGAAAAAGATCAAGGGCGTACCGGCCTACAAATTGGCCCGGAAGAAGCAGGGGGTGGAGCTCAAGCCGGTCGAGGTGGAAGTTCGTGCCTTCGAGATTACCGGGGTCCAGGACGACCTGTGCGGGTTTCGGTGTCGGGTGGCGTCGGGGACCTACGTGCGGAGCCTGGCCCACGAGCTTGGGCAAAAGCTGGGTTGTGGCGCGCATCTGGCCAGCCTCAGGCGCACGCAGGTGGCAGAGTTTGGGCTGTCCGATGCCCACAGTTTGGATCAGATCGCTGGTGCGGCCACAGGAGGCGAACGCGACAGCTTGTTGTTTCATTTGCGACGGGTTCTGCCGGGCGTTCCGAGTGTGACGGCGGACGACGAAACAGTGGGAAGGATCCGTTACGGGCGGACGGTCAATCTGGCTGAGTTTTCCGCTGCGAAGTGGGTGAAGGTCTTTGCCGGGCAGTCGGATTTGGTATGCCTGGCCAGCCGCGTGGCGGGCAGTTTGTTTCATCCGAAAGTGGTGCTGTTGGAGTAGTGCGCCGTGGATTAGTTATGTCCGATAAGAGATATTATGTAAACTCCAGCGAAAGCCTGCTGCAATGCGCCCCGGCCCAGACTGCATGCCGCCATTTCATCTTGGTTTGCCCATTTCTGAAGTATCCCTACAATCCCTGGCCTAGCTGACTGTTTGCAGCAGCCGCTCCAGATCCTGGCGAAATCTGCGAAGGGTTTCGAGGCGCTCGGGGGTGGCTTCCACGATCTCGGATTTGGCCTGGAAGACCGGGCGGCCGTCTTTCTCCAGCAAGACGCCCATGAGTTCTCCCATGCGCCAGCCGGGGGTACCAATCATTTCTAGCCCATTGGGAGTTGACCTCAGCAGGACAATGCAACCATCTCGGAGCACCCCAATAGTGTTCGGGTAGCGCTCGAAGAATTGCAGGTCAAATCCTTCGAGATACAGCCGTTGGAGCTGTTCGGCGGGATCAGGCACGAGCTACATCTTGTAGTGACCCATGTCATCTTCACCGAGGTTTTCCAGCCACTTGCGCAGGTCGTCGGAGGTGACCCGATCGATGGCGCTGGCGGCTTGTTTGCTGCTCTTGAGAACCTCGTCCTCCACAAAGATGGGGCAATCCATGCGGAGCGCCAAGGCGATGGCGTCGGACGGACGGGAGTCGATGCTGATGATTTCCCCACCGCGGTCTAACCAGATCACGGCGTAGAAGGTGTCCTCGCGAAGCTCGGTCACGACAACCTTGCGGACAGTGGCTTCCAGGCCGATCAGCAGGTTGCGCAGCAGGTCGTGCGTCATAGGGCGCGGTGTGCTGACCTTTTCGATTTCGAGCGCGATGGCGTTAGCTTCGTAGATACCGACCCAGATCGGCAGAACCGTCTCCGAGCCGGTCTCTTTCAGGATCACAATGGGCATGTTGGTGACCGGGTCCATCATCAAACCGCGGATTTTCATCTCAACTTCCATCGTGGGTCCTCCGAATGTTTAGTGATACGCCAGAGGCTAAGGGTTGCGCAAGTGGGGAAAATGTTTCAACGATTCTTCACCACGGAGGCAGGGAGTACAGGGACAAAGCGCTTAGCAGTCAGCCAAGATCCCGCCGATCGCCTTTGTGCCCAAGTCATCGCCCAAGAGAAGAACGCAAACCTGGCGCGACCGCTCAAACCGTACCGCCTTCGGGCCGTTTGGGCTATCCGGCCAACTCACCCAGCAGGCTATTGGGGAACGACTGCGTCACCAGGACCTGTACGTATTCTCCGAGGCTCGGTTCGGACCTCCCGTTGACCATGAAGTTCAACGTTTTGTTCTGGGAAGTGCGTCCTACCACCTGACCGCGGGCCGGGTTCTTCCCTTCCACCATGACTTCCAGCGTCTGCCCAACGTGGCGGTGGTAGCTGGCGCGCTGAATTTCGCGCTGGTGGTCCTGCAGGATTTGCAGGCGGCGGGACTTTTCAGCGTCAGGGATGGAGTCCGCGTATTGCAATGCCGGAGTGTTGGGGCGGGGCGAGTACTTGAACGAGAAGACCCCGTCGTATCCGACCTCGGTTAACAAAGTCAGTGTCTCGCGGAATTCCTCTTCGGTCTCGCCCGGGAAGCCCACGATGATGTCGGTGGTCATGCTGATTTCTCTATTCGCCTCTTTCATCCAGGCGATACGCTCCAGGTATTGCTCGCGGGTATACTCGCGAAACATGGCATCGAGCACGCGGGACGAGCCGCTCTGCACCGGCAGATGCACGTGGTCGCAGAGCGTGGGAACGGCGTCGATAGCATCAACAATGTCCTTCGTGAAGTCCCGCGGATGCGAAGTTGTAAAGCGCACCCGGCGAATGCCCGGAATTTCTCCCACCGCGCCCAGCAACTCGGCGAAGCTCTTTTTATGCGAGGGATCGGCGTAGGAGTTTACGTTCTGGCCGAGCAATTGCACATCGGTGTAGCCGGCGTCGGCCATGCGGCGCGCCTCTGCCAGCACCGAGTCAGAGGTGCGGCTGCGCTCTTTGCCGCGGGTGTACGGCACCACGCAGTAGGCGCAGAACTTGTCGCAGCCTTCGATAATGGTGATGTAGCCGCGATGCGGATTGCTGCGCGCTGTGAACTCGGTGTCGAAGGTCTGGTCGGTCTGGCGGTCATCAAGACCAGTTACGCGCGACTCGCCCGACTCGATCTTGACCAGCATGCTGGGCAGGTTGCGGTACGAAGCCGAACCGGCCACCAGCGAGACGAAAGGGGCACGCTCGAAGATCTTTTCGCCTTCCTGTTGGGCCACACAGCCTAAAACGGCGAATCGCTTGCCTTGCTTGTGCAGCGCCTTGAAGTCTGCCAAACGGTGAAAGACCTTCTGCTCGGCTTTGTCACGGATGGAGCAGGTGTTGTACACGATGAGGTCGGCCTCCTCTTCTCGCTCCACCTGGCGGTAGCCCTCGGTGATAAGCGTGCCCACGACTTTTTCCGAATCGTGGAAGTTCATCTGGCAACCGAAGGTTTCGATGTAAAAGGTCTTTTGCTGCGAACTCACAACCATCCTCTGTTGTTCAAGTATAGCGAGTATTCACCACCGAGGCACCCTTCGACTTCGCTCACGGCAGGCTTCGGGCATGAAGGAGGAACAAATCAACCGCGGATTGACGCCAACGAACGCAGATTACGCCGGAGCAGAAATCTTTAAAAACAATCCGTGAAGATGCCTGGCTGAAACTCTTGTTATTTCGCCAGTTCGCGCTCGATGTCGGAAGAGATCTTTTCCGGCGTAGTTGTCGGGGCGAAGCGCTCGACAACACTTCCCTGCTTGTCTACCAGGAACTTGGTGAAGTTCCACTTGATGGCGCCGCCCAGCAGGCCGCCCTTCTTGTTCTTCAAGAACCTGTAGAGGGGATGCGCGCCGTCGCCGTTGACTTCGATCTTCGAAAACAGCGGGAAGGTCACCGCGTAGCTCAAGTCGCAGAACGATTTGATCTGTTCGTCGCTACCGGGTTCCTGGTGGCCAAACTGATTGCATGGAAAGCCGAGGACTTCCAGGCCTTTGCCGTGGTATTTCGTGTAGAGGTCTTGCAGGCCCTCGTATTGCGGCGTGAAGCCGCACTGGCTGGCGGTGTTGACGATGAGCAGGACCTTGCCGCGATAGTCACCGAGACTCTTGTCCTCGCCGTTGTTGAGTTTGGCGGAGAAGTCGTAGATGGACATTATTAAATTCCTTTAGGGAAAGCAGATCCCTCGCGGGCTAAAGCCCCCTTGATAACAGTAATAAGAAGAAGCGTTGCGTGGCACGCCTGAAGCCGTGCCCTCTGAAAGCTACGACTTCGTGCCGTTTTTCACCAGCTTCAAGAATTCGGCGTGCACGCGGGTGTCATTCGACAGCTCAGGATGAAAGGTCGCGGCCATAACTCTTCCCTTCCGAACCAGTACCGGGTCTTCGCCGCGTTTCGCAAGAACCTCGACGCCTTGGCCAATCTGTTCGATGCGCGGGGCGCGGATGAAGACCATCTCCAGCGGCTGCTCGCCGAGCTTCGATTGGGCTTCGAGGATGGTTGAATCGATCTGGCGGCCATAGGCGTTACGCTCGACGGTGATATCGAGAGCATTCAGGCCCGGCTGGTCGGGATTTGTTACGCGTTTCGCCAGAAGAATCGCGCCGGCGCAGGTTCCAAAGGTTGGCTTGGTATGAACGAAGCGATTGAGTTTCTGGAAACCTTTTTCGCCAAGGAGTTTCAGAAAGGTACTGGATTCGCCGCCCGGGATGATGAGGCCGTCGATTTCGTCGAGTTGCTCGGGTTTGCGGACGAGGACGACCTTCGCCCCAAGTTCTTCGAGGCGGCGGCGGTGGGCGTCGAAATCGCCCTGCAGAGCTAATACGCCGATATTCATCTTCAGGGTATTTAGATTAACCGAAGCCGATCTCGACTCGGCCGGACGCTCTCACGGAAGAGTGTCGGCTGAAGCCGACTCGTGGGTTCAATAGCTCGTCAACCCACCACTCCGGTTTGGCTCCGTGCTGGCTAGGATATACCGTCCTCGCGCTCGCCTCGCGCACAACCGGCGCTCGGCGACAACGTGGCAGCGGGCTGACGTATACCTAGGAACAGTCTTTAGGGACCTCAAAGCTATCGCGCGGCTACGACGGGCACGACCAGGTCGCGCCCGCACTGAACGCTGATGGCTGACGGCTCTGCGCTACCACCCCCGCGTCTGCAGCAGGTCCTTCTCCTCGAGGGCTGAGACAGCCAAACCCTTCATCGCGCCCGACACCTGTTCGCTAACTTCGGCGAGGACCTTCGGATCACTAAAGTGAGTTGTCGCGACGACGATCGCGCGTGCGCGTGCTTCAGCTTCTTCGCGCTCGGCTTTGTCTTTCAGGTCCAGGGGAGTGACTCCGCCTTTCATGAAGATTCCTGAGCCGACGAACACCGCCTCGGCGCCGATTTGCATGATGAGTGCCGCATCAGCTGGCGTGGCAATGCCTCCGGCAGAGAAGTTCGGGACGGGCAGCTTCCCTTCCCTGGCGACCATCTTGATGAGCTCGTAAGGTGCCTGATGGTTCTTGGCAGCAGCATAGAGTTCCTGCTCGCTCATCACGGTAAGTTGCTTCATCTCTTTCAGGATCTGGCGCATGTGCTTGACGGCGTGGATGACGTCTCCGGTGCCGGCTTCGCCCTTGGTGCGGATCATCGCCGCGCCTTCGGCGATGCGACGCAGTGCTTCGCCCAAGTTGCGAGCACCGCACACGAAGGGTGTGGTGAAGGCGTGCTTGTCAACGTGGTGTTCTTCGTCGGCAGGGGTGAGCACCTCGGACTCGTCGATATAGTCCACGCCGATTTCCTGTAGTATCTGCGCCTCGGCGAAGTGGCCGATGCGACATTTGGCCATAACGGGAATGGACACGGTGCTCATAATCTGTTTGATGAGCTTGGGATTCGCCATGCGCGAGACGCCGCCTTCGGCGCGGATGATAGCGGGCACGCGCTCGAGAGCCATGACCGCGACGGCGCCGGCTTTTTCGGCGACTTCGGCCTGCTCGACCGACATGACGTCCATGATGACGCCGCCCTTGAGCATCTCGGCGAGACCGACCTTGAGGCGCAGGCTGGTGCTGGTTCCGTTGTTTTCCGACATAGGTCCTTCTTCCCTGATCGCGGCTGAGAGGCCCGGCAAGCTGTGTTCCTGCGGGCGGGAGCGATCACCCCGTCGTGACTGAAATTCTATTTTAACGCGGCGAGAAGCAGGGCGTAACCCCAGCATTTGGCTTCGTTCTTTCCTACTTACGTCGCATCGGCCTGCTTTTCGTTGAGGAATTTTGCCCACATGCGAGCGGGATCGACTTCGATGAAAGTACCTGTGCTGGTGGCCAGGATCTCGCCCTGGGGATTGCGGATTTCGGCAGCGCGGAAGTGCTCGCGACCGTTGATACCCACTTCCCAGCCCTCGGTGACGAGCTGCTCCGCCAGCGGTACGGGGCGGATGTAGTTCACCTGCATAGTTCCGGTAACGGCGATGATGCCGCGCAGCTTACTCACCTTGCCCATGGCTTCGTCAAGGATGGTGGCGATGATGCCGCCATGCGCGTGCGAGGGTGGTCCCTCGAAGCGCTGCGCCAGCACGAATTCGCAGACGAAGCGCTTGTGGTCTTCGTTGAGGTGAAATTCCAGCTTGAGACCGCAGTCATTGGCGGGGCCGCATCCGAAACAGTTGTGACCGTAAACACGTTGCTGCACCTCGTGGCCGGGGACAGGCTTATGGCGTGACATGTGTCCAAGATGAAGGATAGTAAGGCAATTGCGCAAGCACGAAGAACATCATTCGTGTGCAGGCGCAGAGGCCTGATGGGCAAAATCAGAACAGGCTGGGGTTGTTAGGATTTCCGGAGTCAATATTGATCTGCTGATCCTTTTGCCGTCGGGCCAGCCAACAGGGCTTCTCCCAGTATTGCGGCAGCAGCGAATTGGGGCATTCGAAGGCTTGCTGCCCGCCGTAGTCGAACTCGGTTTTGCCGTTCTTCAGCTTCACCGAGTAGTAGACGTTCCGGGTGACGCTGCCGAACGCATTGCGATTGCTGGCCATGCGAAGGCGCAGCACCAGATAGTCGCAGGCATAGATCACACCGGCCACGAGCAGGATTGCGAGCAAGCGACGTCTCACTCCTTGGAGCCTAGCGCTGGGCCCCAAAAGAGGGCAATCTCGAGAGAATGAATTACGGTGATTTCCTCTGAATAATGAGGGGTTTTGCGCGGTTGAAAAGTCTGCGAGCCACGCGCATCATAGGTCACAGATGTCGGTGATGTGGGTCCGTCCGGCGGTGCTGTATGGCATTCCTAAAATTTAAAGCGGCGCCTCCCGCAGCCAAGCCAATGCATGGCGGAGGGGGACGCGGGCCAACGGACCAATGGCCGCGTGGTGATGGGGGCTCGGGCGGGCGCGGGGGAGGCGATGAGTTCCCCAACTATCGCGAGCGCTTGCGCCGCTACCGCATGCTGGTTGGCTTCCTGCTTGCATCCGTCCTGATGATCTTCGTTTCTTTCACCACGGCTTACGTGGTGCGCAAGGCAGGGGTGGTTTGGGATGCAGCGCGCAACGAGTACACCAGCAATTGGGTGCCAACCATACTGCCGGTTGGGCTGTTGCTGGTAAATACCTGCATTCTCCTGCTGAGCAGCGGCACTCTCGAAGTGGCACGTCGGCGTGCCGAGGAAGACGTTGTTCTTGCTCCCATAGCCGACATCCCGGGGATTCAGGTTGCCCGCAACCGTTCGCTTCCCTGGCTATGGGCGACGATCGCGATGGGATTGGCGTTCCTTGCCGGCCAGTACACAGCCTGGGAGACGCTACGCAGGGGCTACCACAATCCGGAGCCCAACATCAGCCTGTCGTTTTTCTTCATCCTCACCGGAGTGCATGCGGCCCATCTTTTGGGTGGAATCCTGGCGCTGCTCTACGCCGGGATAACATCGTGGATCGATCGCCCGCCGGAAACACGAAGGATTGTGGTGGATGTGACGGCCTGGTACTGGCACTTCATGGGCGTGCTCTGGCTCTACGTGTTTGCTCTGCTGTATTTCGCGCGGTAACCGGGGCCATTCAAAAGACAAAAAAGGCGACCTACCCGTCACTCGCCTTTCTTAAGAAGCGCTTTTGTCTAACGATCAGGCCTTCTGCAGGTTCCGCGCGAGAAACGCAATGCCCGAAGCGATCAGCAACAGCGAAGTTGGCTCAGGCAGTACCGGGACGTTCCCATTGGGGTCACAGACGACTAGAGTATCCGAGTTGCTGACTCCAACCAGAGAGGCAGTTTTGAGCGGCTGTGTGGGCGTGACGTAGAGCAGCAACGCAGGCGCGGCGGAACGCATCTCGGGTTCGTCGAAGTGGCTGCTTTCGAGCGGATCTGAGTGCAGAACCAGCAAGAGTCGCGATTCCACAAGCGCACACAGTGGAGGATGTACCACTACGAGCAGTTGAGGCCCAAGCAAACTGGCATTGCGGATTCTTTCGCGTGGCTTTTGCGATCCAATGCCGCATTGGAGCTGCCTCGCGCCAGGCATCCAACGAACGGCTATAATCAAAGGTTTCAGCAGTCGAGTCTGACGCCTTCTGTGGGGATGGGCTTCACGCCGGGCCGGGTGGCTGCTGAATCCTGGGGCTCATGTCGAACGACAGCATCGTAGTTCGGGGCGCACGCGTCCATAACCTCAAAAGCATTGATCTGGACATCCCGCACAATACCCTGACGGTGGTGACCGGCGTATCGGGGTCGGGAAAGTCGTCGCTGGCGTTCGACACAATCTATGCGGAAGGCCAGCGCCGCTACGTCGAGTCGCTCTCGGCGTATGCCCGCCAGTTTCTGGAGCGGATTGAGAAGCCGGATGCCGATATCATCGAAGGGATCGCTCCGGCCGTTGCCATCCGGCAAAAGAACACGACCCGCAACCCGCGCTCGACCGTCGCCACAGCTACGGAAATCTACGACTACCTCAGGCTGCTGTACGCCCGCATTGGACGGACCTATTGCGCCAGGTGTGGGCGCCAGATCCGCAAGGACACGGTGGACGAAGTGGCTGACCGGATGATGGCACTACATGACGGGACCCGATTGCAGGTGCTATTTCCGCTGCGTTCCCTGCCTGCAGCCTTGGAGCCGGAAAGCGCAAAGGGGCGGCGGCCGGCGAAAAAGAAGAAAGCCGCTCCGGCCGACGATTCCCTGCTGAAGGCTCGCTTGACGGAGCTGCGGACGCGCGGTTTCCTGCGCCTCTACCAGAACGGGGCGGTCATTGATCTCTCCGCGCCGGAAGCCGTGCTGGAAGTGAATTTTGCCGAGCCGGTTTACGTGGTCATCGATCGCATTGTGATCGCGCCTGACATTCGTTCGCGTTTGGTGGATGCCGTCGAGCAGGGCTATCGTGAGGCGGGCGAAGTGATCTTCGAAACCTCGCCCCGCGATGAAGAACCAGTGCAGCGCTTCCGCTTTTCGCAGCGCTTTGAGTGCAAGAACGACGGCACGCGATATGACGAACCGGAGCCGCGGCTGTTTTCCTTCAACAATGCGTATGGCGCGTGTCCCAAGTGCCAGGGATTCGGCAACACTATTGATTTCGATCTCAACCTGGTGATCCCCAACAAGACTCTTACGCTGTCAGAGGGCGTCATTGAACCGTGGACGAAACCGAAGTACAAGTCGCTAGCCACGGAGATGAAGCGTTACGCTCGGGCAGCAGGCATTCCTCTGGATGTGCCTTGGCAGGATCTCACCAGCGAACAGCAGAATTACATCCTGAAAGGCGATGGGAAATGGTGGGGCGTGCGCGGCTTCTTCGATTACCTGGAGCGCAAGAAGTACAAACTGCACGTCCGAGTCTTTCTGAGCCGGTATCGCGGGTATTCGGAATGTCCGGATTGCGGCGGCCTGCGCCTGCGATTGGAAGCACGCCAGGTGAAAGTAGGGGGCAAAGACATCTGTCAGGTGTCGTCGATGACGGTGGAGGACGCAACCAAATTCTTCGCCCAGTTACAACTTACGCGCGAAGAGGCCGACATCGCCGAACGGCTGTTGGTGGAGATTCGAGATCGACTGCGCTTCATGAACGAAGTTGGGCTCGAGTACCTGTCGCTGGACCGGCTGGCTTCCACGCTGTCCGGTGGCGAGGCCCAGCGGATTCAACTGGCGACGTCGCTCGGTTCTCGGCTGGTGGGCACGCTCTATGTGCTCGATGAGCCTTCGATCGGGCTGCACAGCCGTGACACCAACCGGCTGATCAAAATCCTGCAAAACCTGCGCGACCTCGGCAATACCGTGCTTGTGGTCGAGCACGACGCGGAAATCATGCGCCATGCCGATCACGTTGTGGACCTAGGCCCGGGAGCGGGCGAGAACGGCGGCAAGGTCATCGCCAGTGGCTCCTACGATGAGATCTTGAATAATCCGGCGTCTCTGACAGGTCGCTATCTCAAGAACGAACTTCGCATCCCGATGCCTCCCACCCGTCGTAGCGGAAACGGACGGACGATTCGGCTATGGGGAGCGCGTGCGCACAATCTTAAGAAGGTTGATGTAACGATTCCACTAGGCATGCTGGTGGCGATAACCGGCGTTTCGGGCTCGGGCAAATCGACTCTGGTGCACGATGTGCTTTACAACGCGCTGGCGGCGGAAAAAGGTCAGGTTAGCGGCACTCCTCGGGCCGAGGTCGATTTGGTGGAAGGCGGCGAATGGATCGATGAGGTGGTGCTGGTGGACCAATCGCCGATTGGACGGACACCGCGCTCGAATCCGGTGACGTATATCAAGGCGTTCGATGCCATCCGCGAGTTGTTCGCTTCCCAGCCCGAGGCGCAAAAGCGCGGGTACACCGCCGGGCATTTCTCGTTCAACATTCCCGGCGGCCGTTGCGATGTTTGCCAGGGCGATGGCACGGTAACCGTCGAAATGCAGTTCCTCGCCGATGTGGAACTGATTTGCGAGGAGTGCAAGGGTGAGCGCTACAAGCCCGAAGTGCTGGAGATTCGCTATCACGGCAAAAACATTCACGAAGTGCTGGAGCTGACGATAAAGAGCGCGCTGCACTTCTTCTCCGGGGTGCCGAAGATCGTGGAGAAGCTGCGTGTGCTCGATGAAGTGGGCCTTGGCTATTTGCGGCTGGGGCAATCGGCAACAACGCTTTCCGGCGGCGAGGCGCAGCGCATGAAACTGGCCGCGCACCTGCAACCAAAGCAGCGCGACTTCGCCAGCACACAGGCCGAACGCAATCGGCGGCATCCGCGCATTCTCTATATCTTCGACGAGCCCACGACAGGGTTGCACTTCGATGACGTGAGCAAGTTGCTGGCGGCGTTTCGCCGCTTGATTGAGGCGGGCGGAACGATTCTCGTCATCGAACACAATCTTGACGTGGTCAAGACCGCCGACTGGGTGATCGACCTCGGTCCCGAAGGGGGCTGGCAGGGCGGGCAGGTGGTGGCGACGGGAACGCCTGAGGAGATTGCCAAAGTCCTGCAATCGCACACCGGGCAATGGCTGTCGCGCATCTTATCTGACGGAAATCCAAGGCCGCATGAGTAGTGAATCAAAAACTGGGTTCGCGCTGATTCTGATGTTCATGCTGGGCTCTGTACGGCTGGGCACCAGCCAACAGAGCGGGACGACAGTTCGCCATCACCAGGTCGCTGTCGACGAAGATGCAGTCTCTCCCGAACTGCGGGAGGCGGAGATGGCGCTCCAGAAACAGGACTACCGCAGCGCGGAAGTCCTGCTGCAAAAAGTGGTCGCGGCACGTCCGGACGATTACCGGGCGTGGTTTGACCTGGGTTTCGTGTGCGACGCTACAAAAAACCCGGAAGGGGCCATGGCAGCTTATCGCAACTCGGTAATCGCCAAGCCGGATGTGTTCGAGTCGAACCTGAACCTCGGAATTGTTCTCGCCAAGCAGGGCAACAAGCAAGAGGCCGCAAAGTACCTAAAGGCGGCAACGCAACTCACGCCCACCACACAAGTGGACGAGGGACGCGCCCGCGCTTGGCAGTCTCTGGGGTTGGTAGAGGAATCGATGGATCCGCAGCAGGCCCTGACGGCCTATGCACAAGCGGCGAAGCTCAATCCCAAAGACCCGGAACCGCACCTCTCGGCGGGAGCCCTCCTGGAAGGCCTGGGCAAGCTGGAAGAAGCAGCGCGGGAATATCAGGCTGCGGCGGCGCTCGATGCCAAAGATAAAGATGCGATCGCCGGTCTGGCGAACGTATATTCGAAGCAGGGCAAACTTCCCGAGGCCGAAACACAGCTAAAAAAGCTCCTGGAGCTCGATCCAAACAACCCCAATGCGCGTACCCAATTGGGCCGCGTGCTGGCAGCGGAAGGCAAACAGGAGGAGGCGGAAACGGCTCTGGGCGCCGGGAAGTCCGACTCGAACCGGGACCCAAAAGCCGCCTTGGAGCTCGGCACGATCTATGTGAGAGCCGGCAATTACACCGCCGCCGAAGAGCAACTGCGTCTCGCCGTGAAAGGTATGCCGCTGGATGCCGAAGCACACTTCGCCCTGGGCTCGCTATTGATGGCGCAGAAACGCTATCCAGAGTCGCAGGATGAGTTGTTGACCGCGGTCAAACTGAACCCTGATATGGCGGACGTGTACGGTAACCTCGCCATCGTGGCATCGGAAAACAAGAATTATGAGCTGGCCATTAGTTCGCTTGACGAGCGGGCGAAGTACATCCCGGACAGCCCGGCAACCTACTTTCTGCGCGCCACCTCATATGACAACTTGAAGAACAGGCCAAAAGCGATAGAAAATTACAAGCAATTTCTGGCTGTGGATGGCGGCAAATTGCCCGATCAGGAATGGCAAGCCCGGCATCGACTGATCGCGATCGATCCGGGAAACGCCAGCAAATACGGCGAGAAAAAGTAGCCATGCGCTGCGTAAACTTGGGCTTCGCGTTCCTGACTCTCTTTACTATGAGCTTGTGCGCACAGGCGACGCCGCAAGCTGCCTCGAATCTGAAGGAACGCGCAGATGCGGCCCAGGGCGGGGATCGGGTTACGCTCTCACTGGAATACGCTCACCAGCAACTTGAGCAGGCCAATCGGCTCTATACCGATGGCGATGTCGAGAATGCCGAGGCGTCGATCCGCGAAGTTTTCACCTACGCTCAACGCGCCACGACAGCAGCCACTACGATGAACAAAAAGCTGAAGCAGACGGAGATTGACCTGCGCAAGCTGCAGCACCGGATGCACGACATCGGGCAATCGTTGAATGTCGACGATCGTCCGCCGGTGGAGAAGACCGTACAGCAACTGGAAGAATTGCGCGCTAATTTGCTGGCCAGGATGTTCGGCGAAAAAGCTGAGCCCGGCCAGAAGACCGAGCCGAAGGACAAATCGCAATGACGTTTCTAACCCGATTGCTTGCAGCCTGTCTGGTTCTGGGAAGCCTTGCGCCTCCCTCGACGGCACAGCGCCGCGACCGCGACCCCCTCACTGACGCCGAAGTGGACCAGATGCGGGAGGCGGCCGATTATCCCAGCAAGCGGCTGGAGCTGCTCGTCAAGTTCAACCGCGAGCGGATGTTTAATATCGAGTCCGCGGCTGCCGAAGGCCCGAGCAAGACAAAGGAAGTCCACGACATCCTGCAGGACTTTATCGCCATCATGGACGAGATCGACGACAACATCGAGATGTACGGTTCGCACGCGGCCGACATGCGCAAGGGCCTGAAGCTGGTTATCGAGGCCGATAGCGAATGGCAGTTAAAGCTGCGTCAGCTGAAAGAAAAAACCCCGCCGGAACAGTTGGAGCAATTCTCCTTCATTCTTGCCAATGCGAATGACACCGTGGCGGACAACGGCAAGAGCGCGCGCGAGACCCTAGATGAGCAGAACAAACTGGCGGCCGAAAAGAAGCTGACCAAGGTTTACTCGGAGCGCAAGGATTAATCGGTTTCCACACACCAGCGTGATACGTTAGTCCTACCTTGCGGGCCAAACTCACAGAAATCTTTCACTGCAGTTACCGGGAACTCCGGCCTGGGATTCCTGTGCCTGAGATGCGGGTGGAGTTCTATCCCTTCGCCAACGTCAACAATACCATCCGCATGCGCCAGGGCAAGCTGCACATACGTCTCTCCGACCTGCTGGAAGGAGCGCCGGAGCGGGTGCTGGAGTCCATCGCCCACATACTGCTCGCCAAAATCTTCCGCAAGCAGATTGAGAAGAAGCATGTCGCACAGTATCGGCGCTACGTCACAAGCCATGAGGTCAGCGCCAAAGCGCATCTCGTGCGGCAGGTGCGCGGGCGCAAGCGCATCACCTCTCCCAACGGTTCGGTGTATCACCTGGAGGAGATTTTCGAGGACCTGAACCGCCGGTTTTTCCACGGACTGTTGGGGCGTCCGCAGATGACGTGGAGCCAGATCAAGTCGCGCTCGAGTCTGGCGCATTACGATCCGTCCCACAACGCCATTGTAGTCAGCCGCGTGTTTGATCATCCGCGGGTGCCGAAATATGCGTTGGAGTACATCGTTTATCACGAGATGCTGCACCTCAAACATCCGGTAAAGCTTCGAGGCAGCAGGCGCTGCGTGCATGGAAAGGACTTTCAGGCAGAAGAAAAGTTATTTCCGGAATTGGAAAGAGCTAAGGCTTTCCTCAAGACGCTGTGATCAATCCCCCTGACTGCAGTCGCAATCCCGTAAAATTAAGACCTCCTCAGAGAAGTTTGGTCAGGTTCGATGGAACAGTGGTTGCCTAAGTCTGTGCTCTGCCTGAGGAACTACACGCTTCAGGATTTTTTGGCGGACCTCGCGGCCGGCATCACCGCCGAGGTCACCGACGACTATGTGGAAGCGGGTCGAGCACACATTTT
>DASRAA010000215.1:0-24360 GCA_035638375.1 Binatia bacterium
GTGCCGCTGATTGTTTTGGCATTTGCCGTTGGCTGCCGCGAGCAGGCGTCGGTTGATCCTACCTATCACGAATATGCCTATGTGAGTAACGGCGGAAGCGATTCGGTCAGCGTGATCGACTCGCAGGCGCTGCGGAATATCAAAACGATTGCGGTTGGGAGAAATCCGACAGGATTGGCGGCCAACCCAACGCGCAATGAGATCTACGTCGCAAATACCGAGTCGAACAACGTGAGCGTTATCGATGCGGAGCGGAACACGGTGGTAGCGACGATTGGCGTGCACCGTGCTCCTTACTTTGTTTCGGTATCTTCGGACGGCAGGCGCGCTTACGTGGCAAATTCGGGCTCGGCCAACGTTTCCGTGATCGATTTGGACAAGCGTGTGGTCATTGCAACCATTCCAGTAGGAAGCGCTCCGGGTCTGGCGAAGGTTTCGCCGGATGGCAGCGTAGTCGCAGTGAGCAATCGCGCGGCCAACACCGTATCACTGATCGACACGAAAAAACTGGCCGTGCGGAACACTCTAAGCGTCTGCGTGCAGCCGCAGGATATTACCATTCTGCCCGACAGCAGCAAGCTCTACGTTGCCTGTCCGGGCTCGAATCAACTGGCGTCGATCGACCTGAAGACAGACCGCGTACTCACCTTAATCGATATTGGGAAGCTGCCAATTCAGTTGGCACTGAAACCAGATGGCGGCGAGATTTTCGTCAGCAACTTCGACGCTAATACCTTCTCCATCGTGGAGGCGTACACGAGCGAGATAAGCGGGAGCTATTTAAGTGGCGCCAATCCTGTGCGCGGCCTGGTAACGTCCGACAATTCGCTTCTGTACGTGAGCAACTTCGGGTCTGACAACGTCAGCGTGTATGCCATCGATGAGGGTCGGGTTGTCGGCTCGGTGCAGGTGGGTAGTCATCCGGATGGCCTGGCGCTGACTCGCAACGAAGAGCACCTGCTGGTGGTAGACACGAAATCGAGCGACGTGGCAGTGATTCGTACGGTGAAGACTCGCGACAATTCGAAGATCAGCGCCGAGCGGGCGCTGGTGAATATCATTCCGGTCGGCAATCAGCCGAATGACATTGTGATGAAGGCGTTCAAGGGCGGCCGGTAAGGGCAGCTAAGCGGGCGGGGAAATCGAATATTCGAATTCGTATGAGTGAGCGCCTTCGGCGATGATGATCTTCATCATGCCGGAAAGGCCCGCCAGCTGGTCGCTGCCGGAATCGGGAACCACCTTTACAGACAGTTCCATGGCACCGCGATTCATGGCGCCACTGTGCTGGAGGACAAAGGAGCCAACCAGGCCGCGGAGAGTTCCGGTGAATCGCTCGAGGGCAACATAACCGGCAGAACCTTTAGTGTCGGTCAAGGCACTCAACATTTCGCCAGTACTCTCGCCGTCGAGGTCGCCTCGGTATTTCTTCTCCAGAAGAAAGCGGCCGAGGGTAGAAACCTCAGCCTTGTCTTCCGACTGTGATGTGAGCTTAACCTCGAAGGTGCCTTTGGCCAGCATGTCGGGCGCGCTCCGTTGAAGCTAATTGCCAGGGGCGACTACGCTGCCGCAAAACTGATCAAAGGCGGTGGTCAGTCTTTGCGCGATATCTTCTGCAGTGCGGCTTTCAATCTCGCTGCGGGGAACGAAGTGGACAAGCTCGCCATTGCGGAACAAGGCCAGGCTGGGCGACGACGGAGGAAAATTGCCGAAGTGCTGGCGGGCGCGTTGCGTGGCCTCAGGGTCCTGGCCGGCAAATACGCTATAGATACGATCGGGCCGAACGGCATTCTGCAAGGCCCGGCGCACACCAGGCCGCATTTTCCCTGCCGCACAGCCGCAAACGGAATTTACGATCACGAGCGCGGTGCCGGAGCAATCGGCCAGTGCCGTATCGACTTCTGTTGCAGTGCGAAGCTCCTGCACTCCCGCTCGAGTCAGCTCTTCGCGCATGGGGACAATTAGAACTTCTGGATACATAACTCTCCTCTGGTTCAACACAAGTTACAGATGTGATGCGACGGATGCAAGTCAGGACGTATCTGACCAGCATTTATATTGGACGTTACCGATGATTGTACGGGAAAACGTCTTATTGGCTCCGCTGACCACTTTGGGTGTCGGCGGACCGGCACACTATTTCGTCGAGGCAACTACTGAAGCCGAGGTTCGCGAGGCAGTGGAGTTCGCGGAGGCTGGCGACTTGCCTCTGTTCGTGATGGGTGGAGGCAGCAATCTTCTGGTCTCGGATGGGGGATTCGACGGCCTGGTGCTGAGAGTGAGTTTAGGTGGCGTTGAACGGAAGTTGAACGGCAGCGATGTGACCTACCAGGTTGCGGCGGGCGAAGACTGGGATAGCTTCGTCGCGCGTGCGGTGGAAGACGAGTGCGCGGGAATCGAGTGCCTGAGCGGGATTCCGGGAACAGTCGGTGCAACGCCGGTGCAGAATGTGGGCGCTTACGGGCAAGAGGTTTCGGGAACCATTCGCGAGGTGGCGGCGCTCGACCGGCAATCACGGGAACTCAGGCTGTTCAACAATGCGGATTGCAGGTTCGGCTATCGCACGAGCGTCTTCAACTCGGTGGAGCGCGATCGGTACATCATATTGCGTGTGATGTTCGCGCTGAGGCGTGGCCAGAGGCCGACGATCCGTTATGCCGACCTGCAGAAAACGTTCGCCGACGTGATCGGCGAGCCTTCTTTGAAGCAGGTGCGCGAAGCGGTACGGGCGATTCGATACAGCAAGGGGATGCTGCTGGTCGCAGGCGATGAAGACGTCCACAGCGCGGGATCGTTCTTCAAGAATCCTGTAGTCTCGCAAAATGAACTTGAGCGGCTTGGCAGGCATAAGGAATCTGGCGGATTAGTGATGCCCAGTTACCCAGCAGGTGAGGGTTGGCACAAGCTGTCCGCAGCCTGGCTGGTAGAGCAGGCCGGCTTCTATAAGGGCTACGCGCGCGGCGCGGCGGGAATTTCCACGAAACATGCGCTGGCGATTGTGAATCGTGGTGGCGCGACGGCGGCGGAAATCGTTGCGCTTGCTGATGAGATACAGGCCCGGGTATCAGCCCAGTTTGGCATCGAGCTCGTGCCGGAGCCGGCGTTTGTGGGGTCCTAGAGCGACCCAGGCGGCACTTGCCTATGCCATTCGGTTGCTTGCTCGTACGCCTGTGCGACGCGCAGGGCCAGCTCGTCCTGCCCGGGAGGAGCGGAAATCTGCAGGCCAACCGGCAGGCCGTCGCCGGTGAATCCGCAGGGCACCGAGACTGAAGGCCAATACAGAAGGCTGAATGGCGCAGTATTGTGCAGAAGCTTCTGTACCTCGAAGGCGCGAAGATCGTTGTCGTTCATGGCCTCGAGCCTGGCGATTTCCGGGGCTTCCACCAGGCAAGTCGGAGTAGCGACGACATCGATGGACTCGAAGATTCGCGCTGCATCGCGCCGTGAAGTCGCAAGCTTTCCCAGCGTGCGCTGATACTCTGCTTCGCTGATCGCGGCGCAACCCCTCAAGCGCTCCAGCGTTCCCGGTTCGTAGAGCCCAGGTGTGCGGGCTATAAGTGGACGATGGAATTCGAGAATCTCTACATCGAAGCCTTGCCACGGAATCGAGATGACTAAATCGACCTCGCTAACAGAGGCAGTCAGTCTTCGAAGCACATCGAGAGCCTGCTCCACGCACTTTGCGACGTGGGGATCAAGGTCATCAAAGAACCCAGCGCGTGGAAGGCCAACCCGCAGTGAGCGAATGTCGCGCTCAAGCCTGCGTGGCATCGCAGTACTGTTGAGTGCGCTCAGCAGCAACCACGCGTCCTCCACCGTCCGGGTCATGGGACCGGCAGTGTCGAAGGATTTCCGCAGGGGAATGATGCCCTGAGTACTGAGCACGCCGGCACTCGGGCGATGGCCGACAATACCGCACAAGGCTGCTGGATCACGTACAGAACCTGCCGTATCGGTTCCGAGAGCTGCGACACACATACCGGCGGCCACAGCCGCCGCCGAACCCGAAGACGATCCCCCGGTGATGCGAGCGGGATTCCAGGGATTGCGGCTCGGGCCAAAGGCGCTGTTTAGGCCGCTGCCGCCAAAGGCAAACTCCTGCAGATTTGTCTTTCCGAGGATGACCGCGCCAGCTTGTTTGAGTTGTGTGACGACGGCTGCATCTTCCCTTGGACCATGGTCTAGAAGCTGCCGGCTGCCAGCGGTAGTTTTCACACTCGCAACATCGATCATATCTTTCAGGGCAACCGGAATGCCATGCAACGGGCCGCGGTACTTTCCCACCACCATTTCGGTATCGGCGGTGCGTGCTTGCTCGAGCGCCGACCCGGCCGTGACGGTGATGAAAGCGTTGAGTGTCGGGTTGAGGCGTTCGATTCGATCCACACAGTTTTGCGTGAGCTCTATGGAGGACAACCATCGGTTTCGAATCTGGTTTGCCGCCTCGGCCAGTGTGAGCATTGCGTCAGAAGTTAGGTGGAATGCAGCTTGCGGCGAGACTGGGTCCGACAAGCGTCGCAAACTCCGTAGATCTGAAAGGTGTGCCGAGTGGTCAGGTATCTGTGTTTACGGCCAATCTCGCGCTCGATGCGTTCCATCTCGCTGGAGAAGAATTCAACCGAGCTGCCGCACTCGGTGCAAACCATGTGATGGTGGTTGCGGCGGTTGTACTGGTGCTCGTAGCGGGCGATGCCGTCATTGAAAGCAACTTCGCTTGCCAGGCCGCACTCGGCGAGAAGCTTGAGCGTGCGGTAGACGGTAGTGAAGCCGATACGCTCGTCTTTTTTGCGCACGAGACGAAAAAGCTCGTCCGTCGAGAGGTGTTCGCGGGTGTCGAGGAAAGCTCGCAAGATGGCGTCGCGCTGCTCCGTGTGCTTTAGTCCCACGCGGCGGAGATGGTTGTGGAAGATCCCTTCCGCCTCGCGCACCATTTGCGGTGATATGGAAGGCTGATCGTCAACCCGATTCTGCCTGATCTCGCGTTTGGAACCTTTCATGGACGGCCCGAGTCAGCATCAGCATACCACCGGTGGTTTGTAAGCGACCGTAATGCAGCCGAGCTTCGAGGCTATGCAGTACCAGTCTCATATAATCGAAGCTTCGCATGGCTACTCCAACCGTTTCCGCTTCGCCACGCTCATCGAATGCCCGGGGTGCTCTCCGGGTTGTCGTTTTTCTGCTGATTGTTGCCCTCGCCGTGTTTCTGGGGTTCGATTTCTGGTTCTACCACGCGGTGCGGTGCGCGATGCCCCAGGTGGATGGCACGGTAAAGCTCGCCGGATTATCGCAACCGGTAACGGTGCGGCGTGACGCGCTAGGTGTTCCCACGATCACAGCTGTGACGCTGAATGACCTGTTCTTTGCGCAGGGATACGTCATCGCGCAAGAGCGGTTGTGGCAGATGGACATGACGCGCCGCTATGCCTCGGGGGACCTTGCGGAAATTCTCGGCCCCGATTTCGTTGCCATTGACCGTGAGCAGCGAATTCTCGGATTACGGCGAGTTGCGGAGAAGGCTGTGGCGGCGATGGACCCTGTGCAGCGGGCGCAGTTTCAAGCCTACGCCAACGGGGTCAATGCCTACATCGCGGAGCATAGTAAGACCCTGCCCATGGAGTTTCGGCTAATGACCTACGCTCCGCACGTCTGGACCGTGGAAGACTCGCTGCTGGTGGGTCTTGCGATGACGGAGCTTCTCAACCACGGCTATTACCGGGAAATTCTGCTGAAGGAAAAGGCCTTGGCTAAGCTCGGTCCGGAAATGACGGCCGAGCTGTTCGTAAACAGCTCGTGGCGCGACCATCCACCAGGAGCGGAAGGCAAGTCGCTGGCAGACGAGCCACCGTTGGACCTGCCGGAAGAGGAGGAGCCGCCACCAAGCAAAGGTGTGAAGCCTGCAGCGGTCAAGAGCAGCACGCGACCAACGCTCCATTCATTGCTGACGCCGTTTGCGGCACCGCCCGGCGATGCAGGGCCCGAAGCTCGGTTTCCGGTGGGCTCGAACGACTGGGTCGTTTCCGGAGCGCACACTCTCACCGGCAAGCCGCTGCTGTCGAACGACATGCACCTCGAGCTGAGACTTCCGAATAACTGGTACGAAGCCCACCTGGTATGCGGCGATTTCGACGTCGCGGGCGTGACACTGCCGGGGATTCCGTACGTGATTGTGGGGCACAACCGGTATGTGGCATGGGGATTCACGAATGTTGGGCCAGCGGTGGAGGACGTCTTCATCGAGAAGTTCAACGAGAACGGTGAATACCTGACACCGCAAGGCTGGGTGCAGCCGGAGCGCCGCCAGGAGATTATTCGCGTCAAAGGAAAACCAGAGGTGAAGTTTGACGTGGTGGTCACGCGGCACGGTCCTATCATCACCAGCTTGGCTCCGGGCGAAACGCGCCAGCTTGCCTTGCAGTGGAGCATCTACAAACTCGACACGCCCGGGATACCTTTTTTCCAGGTCGATAGGGCGAAGAACTGGGATGAATTTCGCGCCGCCTTCTCAAAGTTCGGAGCGCCCGGACAAAACGTAGTGTATGCGGACGTCGATGGCCACATTGGGTACCAGGCCACGGGGTTTGTTCCGATTAGGGCGTCAGGAGATGGCTCGGTGCCGGTACCCGGCGATACTGACGCGTATGAGTGGAGCGGCTTCATACCATATGACGAGATGCCGAGGCTGTTCGATCCGCCGTCGGGCATCATCGCTACCGCAAATGGGCGAATCAGCGCGGATGGATATCCGCATCCGATCAGTATCGAGTGGGACTCGCCTTATCGCACCGAGCGCATTTACAAGCTGCTGAGCAAGCCGAAGAAGTACACGTCGGCAGACATGCTGGAAATTCAGACTGATGTTGTGTCGGACTTGGACCGCTTCTGCGCACAGCGGTTCGTGTATGCCATCGACCACACGCCGAAGGCGTCGGCGCGCGCCAAGTCCGCAGCGGACATCATGCGGGGATGGGACGGGAACATGGCGATTGATTCGACTGCACCGACGATCGCCTTCTACTCGCGCGACAAGCTAAACGAGCTTCTATTGCGGCCGAAATTGGGCGACAACTGGAGAGCCTATACGCGCTGGTTCATGACTCCGGTGTGGCTGGAGAATGTGATTTCGCGCCAGTCTCCGCAGTGGCTTCCGTCGAACTACGCAAATTACGACGAGCTTTTGACAGCAGCCGTGGAAGCTAGGGTCAGCGATTCGCAAGTGCCAAGCTCGCTCGATCGCTGGAAGTGGGGACATGTGCACAGAATTGACCTTAAGCATCCCTTCTGGAGCAATTTCCCGATTCTGAAGCGTGCAGCAGGTCCTGGACCGCACCCGCTCTCGGGCGATTCGTTAACGGTGAAAGCGGCGGGGGCAAGATTCGGGCCGTCGGAACGGTACACTGCCGATCCTTCCAACTGGGACAACACTACGTTGAATCTCCCGAATGGGCAGTCGGGGAATCTCTTCGACGAACATTATGACGATCAATGGGATGCGTATTACAACGGCCGGACGTTCAAACTGCCATTCTCGGAACAAGCGGTGGAAACGGCGACGCAACATCGCCTGATGCTGGTACCGCAGTAGTAGTCCTCAGAAGTGTTCGTGGTGATTACGGATCGACCTGGACGACGCCGTACAGTGCGCCTCGGAACGCAATCTGCGTCGACTGGAGTTGTCCCGTGGTGGTGTCGTAAATGTTAAGGACGCCGCCCTGGATGACGTACATGACGTTGCGGCTGGGAATAGATTGCATGCCGGTGACGACGCCCAAAGGTGTCGGTTGAGGATCAGCGGCAACCTTTCCGAGATCGACGATCGATAGGCAGCCGACCGTGACATTGGCACACGTGACAGCCCCGATGTACATCTTGTTATTGTTGGAGATTGCCATCGTGGTGTGGTTGCCGTCCCCAATGACAATCGGATTCGGAGTGCTGCGTGTCATCGAGCCAACGTCAACTACGTCGAAGGTGCCTGTGGAGCCTCCGGGATATCCCGCTACGTAGAGCGTAGTGTTCTTCAGGAGACCCACGCTAGCGCCCCCGACCGGCACCCTCGCGGTGATGGTCTGCGAGGGAACGTCGAACTTCATGACCGAAGGCGGCCCGGCAGTGGAGCCACACTCGGGACCGCAATTGAGTATGTAAGCCGTATTGCTGTCACTGCTAAAGAAGGCATTGACCGGGCGTGAAAAGCCCGGGATTGCCACTCCACTTGGTGAGGTCGACGACACATTCAGCAGGTACATGGTGTCGGAGTTGGCAGCGAAAACCAGGAGCGTATTCCCGTTAGGACTGATAGCAGCAAACTGGGCTGACGGCACCGGAATGGTTGCGCTGACGGTTCCGCTGGCCGTGCTGATGATCTGCACTGCGCCAGGGCGCGAGTTGGTAATCGGAGCAGCCGGGACGGGTACGTAGACGTTTTTTGAGTCCGGAGAATAAACCGCCATGGAGGCCCAACCCGCCAGGTTCACGCTTCCATTCATACTTTCGGACGCGTTGGTAATGAAGGTCAGGGTGTTCGATAACGGGTCATAGACGAGCGTCTCTAGATCATCCGGACTGAGCACTTCCCAGGTGAGTGAGCTGCCGACAACGATGTTCACGGCTGCGGCCGGTGAGCCGCCTGGAGTGGTGTTTCCCGTATTGTTATTGGTAACCGTGTAGTACGCCGTCGTATCGTTCTGGGAGTCGACGATCTGGATATTGCCGGAGTACTGATTGGTAATAAACGCCCGGTTCTGAAGCTTGCTAGGGGCGTTCAGGGTGGCATTTCCGTTGGGTCCCGTTACACTGTTGCCGCTGCCGCCGCATGAAACCAAAACAAGAAGTGCAGAAGAAGAAACCAGAAGGAGTACTGCCCGCTTCAAACGCGTACCTCATTCATACTATTGATAAGACACAAGTTGGCTGTGTTCTGCCACGATTATAGCAAAGCTGTAGCAAAGACCTGACATGGCTGTTCACGCCGGTTTGCGATAGAGTTCAAATAACGTAGGTGTACAACCAATCAGCACCATGCCAACTGACCTGCTAACTCGACTGCATCAAGGGCCTGTACTTTGCGATGGAGCCATGGGCACGCTTCTGCTGTCCAAGGGCAACTACATCGACAAGTGCTACGACGAGCTTAACCTCTCCAAGCCCGAACTGATCAAGGGCATACACCTGGAATATCTGCAGGCCGGCGCCGAAGTCATAGAAACAAACACTTTCGGTGGGAATTCGTTTCGCCTGTCGAAACACGGATGTGTGGATAGGCTGGTGGAGATCAACCGCCGAGGCGCTCGATTAGCTCGGGAAGCGGCCAAAAGCTTCGACGCACTGGTTGCAGGAGCGGTCGGTCCCCTGGGAATTCGTATCGAGCCGTTGGGCAAAATCGCTCTGGAGGAGGCGCGCGAAGCCTTCTGCCAGCAGATGGCCGCGCTGAACGACGAAGGCGTGGACCTGCTGATCCTCGAAACGTTCGTGTATCTGGAAGAACTGCATCAAGCGATCCTGGCCGCGCACGAGGTCAATCCCAAACTTACGGTTGTGGCACAGGTAACGATTGATGAGGACGGCAACTGCCTTGACGGCTCCAGCCCCGAACACTATGGCGCGCAGTTGGAAGCCTGGGGCGCCGACGTTGTTGGCATCAACTGCAGCGTCGGACCGGCACCTATGCTTGATGCTCTGGAGCGTGTTCGGGCTGTAACGTCAGTTCCGCTATCGGCGCAGCCAAACGCCGGAATGCCGCGCGCGGTGGACGGTCGCACGATTTTTCTGTCCTCACCCGAATATATGGCCAGCTACGCCGAGAAGTTTGTGAATGCCGGCGTCAGTCTGCTTGGCGGCTGCTGCGGAACCACGCCAAAACACATCCATGAGATGAAAGGTCGGCTGAAACGCCATCACATTCCCGCGCCGAAGCATGCTCCCAAGCCCGTTCCGGTTACCCTGCCGGTGGAACCGCCGCCGACGCGCGAGCGCTCACAGTTGGGCCGCAAAATTGCAGATGGCGAGTTCGTGGTGATGGTAGAAGTCGTGCCGCCGAAAGGCACCGATGGCACCAAAGAGATCGAGGGATCGCGGTTTCTGAAATCAGCTGGCGTCGATGCCGTCAACATACCCGACAGTCCCCGGGCGTCGGCGCGACTGAGCAACCAGGCGTTGTGCCTGATGGTGACTCAGCAAGTCGGCATCGAACCAGTCCTGCACTACACCTGCCGCGATCGTAACGTGCTCGGCATCCAGTCGGACCTGCTGGGCGCCAGCGCGCTAGGCATTCGCAACCTGATCTGTATTACGGGCGATCCGCCGAAAATGGGCGATTATCCGGATGCGACAGCGGTCTTCGATGTTGATGCGATTGGCCTGGTAAACATCGTCCACAATCTGAATCACGGACTGGATATCGGAAGCAATCCCATCGGAAACGGCACCAAATTCGTGATTGGTGTGGGCGCCAATCCGGGCGTTCCGAATATCGATGAAGAGATTCGGCGCTTTGAGTACAAAGTGCAGGCGGGCGCGGAATATGCTGTGACCCAACCGGTGTTCGACCTGAAGCAGTTGGAGGATTTCCTGCGCCGGATCGAGCACTGCCGGATTCCGGTGGTGGCAGGCATTTGGCCGCTGGTGAGCGCGCGCAATGCCGAGTTCATGAAGAATGAGCTTCGGGTTTCGGTGCCGGATGAAATTATCGCTCGCATGACTCGCGTGGCGACGGGTGAAGCGGCGCGCGCGGAAGGCGTCGCGATTGCTCGCGAGATGCTGGTCGCCGTACGCGGTATGGTGCAAGGTGCACAAATCAGCGCGCCGCAAGGACGGTACGGCTCAGCCCTAGACGTGCTGGAGGCGCTTGGCAGTTACAGGCCTGTCGCCGTGGAAACTGACTGAAACCGGAACTGGACCACCTCCCTCGTTGCACCCTGCCAATTTCGGGCCGCTCCAGCGCTGCTGGCTCGAGCGCCACTGCTGTCTGGTTGGGATGTCGCTTCGCCGCACAGTTTAGCTCCAGTTTCGTGCCGTTGCCCGAGGCGAACCCTCCGCCGGTTCTCGGCCGATTACTGAATCGGTTTTGCACCCAATTGCTAAGTAATTTTCCGTATGCAGCGGCACAATTTTGCGCAACGTTGATGCTGTAGTTTCTCGATTTTGGCGTAGAATGCCCTTAGGAGCTCCGGCACTTGGCAAAATTCGAAGAATGCCTCCAGCGGCTCGAAACGATTGTGAACGAACTGGAGAAGGGCGATGTACCGCTGGACCGTGCGTTGGAGCTTTTTGACGAGGGCATGAAGCTCTCCGGTTCCTGTCGCGAAGAACTGGAGCAAGCTGAAGGCAAAGTCGAAATCCTGCTGAAGCGGAATGGAAAGCTACAGCCGGAACCGTTTAATCCGAACGCACGCCCCGTAGAAGCCGAAAAGTAGCCATCTGCCCTGTCGTTGCTGCACTGAAATATCTTCGCTGCTCTGCTGTTTTGAGCTCTCGCGCCGGTCGTCGAAGTTTACCCCTAGGAGTCGAGTTATGTCCCCGGTACGAGTAGTGCTTGCCAATCCGAGCCAAGAGTTGCCGAAGTCGGTGTTGACAGCGACACGTCGCGAACTGCCGAACTTTGCGACGGTGCATGCCCCCGCCGAAATTCGCGAGATGGTTCCCCGCCTGCGCGCACAACTGGCCGTAGTAGACCTTGAGATGATTACCTACCAGGAACTGACGGAGCTTTGCCGCGAGTTCCCGGCAACGGCATTCGTGTGCATTCATCGTCTGGCGGATGACGCTATGTGGGCCCAATCCCTTGCTGCCGGTGCAGTGGACTGCTGCTCAGCAACCGACTTGCCGTGGATTCTGCATAATGCCGAACGCTACGTGGCAATCAAGAAAACAGAAGCTAGCTCGGCGGCCTAGCCCGGCTGGTTGACGCCGCATTCGACCGCCGTTTAGCTTGGAGGTTCGCTCCGAGTAAGCTGCATTGAACTCTCTTCGGCCATCCGTCCAACGTCGCGCTATTTTTCGCAGTTTTGTTTTAGTACTTTCCTCCATCTTTGTGCTCGCTCTGGCCGCATTCGGCCAGCAGAGCGCCTCAGCGGCCCTTGCTACTGAGCGCCAGAGTGCGCAGCGCTCGGCGATGGACGAATTGCCGGGACGGCTGCAGGAACTCACCGCGGCAGAACAGAGCAGGGACGTAACCAAAATTGCTGAAGCCAATCGCGGCGTCATCGCTGTCGGACTGCGCGCGATGGCCGAGCTCAAACTGGCGCAGGGAGAAAGCAAGCAGGCCATCGAGCTTTATCGGCGAGGGCTCGGCCTCGATGACACGCCAACGACGCGGTTGTCGCTGGCCTTGGCTTACATGGCAGCCCACCAAACTGATCAAGCTCTGGCGGAAGTTGAGCCGATCACCAAAGCAGATCCCCAGAACGCTGATGCGTGGAACATCGAAGGCAAGCTGCTGATGGACAAAAAAGCCTACGCCCCAGCTGCGGAGGCGCTGGACCGTTCGCTGCAGTTGCAGAGCAATGCTTTTGTGGCGTACGCGCTGGCCACGGCATTTCTCAATCTTGGGCAGAGCGACAAGGCGGAAGCCATCTTCAGTCAACTCAACCAAGCAGGAAGTGATAGCACTAGCGTTCACATTTTGATCGGGCGCGGCTACCAGAATGCCGGAAAAATCGACGAAGCCGCGCGTGAGTTCAGACGCGCGGCTGCTATCGACGCCAAGGGTTCACGCGCGCACTACTTTTTGGGATTGTTGTACCTGTCGCAGAACGAATGGGTTGCGACGCCGCAAGCGCGCCAGGAGTTCGCCGAGGAGGTGAAGCTCAATCCTACTGACTTCTTCGGCAATTTCTTTCTCGGCTACATCGACAATGCCGACAAGCTGTACGACGACTCGGACCGATACTTGAAGACAGCCGCCCGTGCTCAGCCCGACTGGCCGGAACCTTACCTCTACATGGGGCTAAACGCATTCGCGCGGCGGGACAACAGGAGTGCTGAAGAGTTGCTGCGAAAAGCCATCCAGCTTACCGGCGACGACAATACGCGCAACAATTACCAGATTCGGCGCGCCTATTACGTCCTTGGGCGCATTTGCTATCAAACAGATAGAAAGGATGAAGCCGCCAAGTACACGAAGATTTTTTCCGAGATGCAGGAGACGGTGGACGCCCAGAGCCGCGCCAATAGCCCGGCGGCGAAAACCATGGGCACCATGGATTCGGGCATGGCCTCTATGCCGTCGGTTCCAACGTCTGCTGTCATTGATCCTGGAGCGCAGCCGAACGAGTCGCCGCCTCAACTTACTGCCCAGCAAAGAGCGGAGGTGAACAGCGCCGAGCAGCGCTTGAGCCTCATTCTCGGGAATGCATACAACGATCTGGGAACGTCTGAGGCACGGCAGAAGGAATATGCTGAGGCGCTGGTCAACTTCCAACAGGCGGAGAAGTGGAATCCGGCCATCCCCCACCTTATGCGCAATGTTGGCTTCGCGGCATTCCGCGCGAACCAGTATGCCGAAGCGGCACGCGCGCTCAAAGTCGCCGAACAGCAGGAATCCGGAGACAAGATGATTCCACCGATGCTGGCGATGGCGCTGTTTTCCAGCGATCAGTTCGCCGATGCGGCGAAGGCGTTCGAGCAGATGGGCGATGCGGTGCATGGCGACCCGCGGGTCGCATACGCTTATGCCGTATCGCTGGCGAGGACCAAGCAACTCGAAAAGGCCAAGGTCGTCATCGCAAGCATGGCGCAGACAGCATCTTCGCCCGATAGTCTTCTGATTCTTGGACAGGCGTACGGTGAGATCGGCGACCAGGAGCAAGCGCTGGTGACTTTCCAGAAAGCCTTGGCGGCGAACTCGTCGTTGCCGCACGCCCACTACTATGCAGGGCTTGCACATTTGAGGCAGAAGCAGCCGACGCAGGCCATCGGCGAGTTCGGGGCAGAGTTAGAACTGAATCCGAACGATGCAAATGCGCAGTATCAGCTGGGCAAAGCTTTGCTGGAACAAGGAAAGGCGACGGACGCCCTAGCGCATCTTGAGGCGGCTGCCAAAGCAAGTCCCGCGCCTCAAGGAGTGCATGAACAGTTAGCCGGCGCATATCGCAGGCTCGGGCGCACTGCTGATGCCGAGCGCGAGGCGAAGCTGGCAGCAACCGACAAAGACAGAACGGCCGGACCAACCAATCAGTAGTTGCCACGTGCTAGGTGCAGCTAAGTGCTACCTAGTTGCTAATTGCTAGCGGCTAGTTGCCAGCCCACCCGCCACCGACCACTAGCCACTGCCTTGTTATACTTCCCTCTTCATGCTCCAGG
This sequence comes from Binatia bacterium, assembly GCA_035638375.1. Classification (GTDB taxonomy): domain Bacteria; phylum Acidobacteriota; class Terriglobia; order Terriglobales; family Acidobacteriaceae; genus DASRAA01. The sequence continues at coordinate 14,299 of DASRAA010000215.1, forward strand.
ACCTCTTAGAACAGGGCCGCATCCTTACAGATGAAGCGCTGGAACGACTGCTCCCGCCGGCCACGCAGTACCCGACTTCCATTCATCAGGCAATGCGTCACAGCGTTTTCGCTGGCGGCAAGCGCCTGCGACCCATCCTCTGTATGGAAGCCGCGCGCGTGATTGCGAGCAGCCTGCCGGCGGGCGTTGAAGAACTCGGCTCCGCGCTGGAGATGCTGCACACCTACTCGCTCATCCATGACGACCTGCCCGCGCTTGACAACGATGATCTGCGGCGTGGGCGTCCGACATGCCACAGGGTATACGGCGAAGCAGTTGCGATTCTTGCGGGCGACGGCCTGCAAACCTACGCCTATGAAGTGCTGGCCAATTTGCTGTGCCCCGCCGACGCACGCGCCGCCATCATCGCCGAGATCGCGCACGCTACCGGTACCGTCGACGGCATGATCGGAGGCCAAGTGATGGATCTCGAAGCCGAGCACAAACACGCCGACGCGGCGACGCTGGAGTACATCCATCGCTCCAAGACCGGGGCCCTGCTCACCGCCAGCGTGGTCGCCGGAGGCATCTACGCCGGAGGCGGCGAAGCCCAAATCCAGAGCCTGCGCGATTTCGGCATGAACATCGGCCTGGCGTTTCAGATCGTCGATGACGTGCTCGACGTGACACAGACCTCCGAGCAACTGGGCAAAACCGCTGGAAAGGACACAGCGACCGAGAAGTCCACCTACCCTTCGTTATTCGGAATTGAAGCGTCGCTTAAGAAGGCCGACAAGCTCATCCATAAGGCTAACACCGCGCTCGACCACTTCGGCGACCGCTCGAGCAACCTACGCGAGATCGCGGCCTTTCTGGTGGAGCGGAAGAAGTGAGCTCACCCGATCTCGATGTGCTCGCCATTGCCGCACACCGCGACGACATAGAGCAGACCTGCGGCGGCACGCTGCTCAAGATGGCGAAGTTCGGGGCGCGCACCGGCATCCTGGACCTCACACTGGGTGAGATGGGATCACGGGGCTCCATCGAAAGCCGCTCCGCTGAGGCCGCCGAAGCTGCGCGCATCCTACAGGTCACGTGGCGCGAAGCCCTTGATATTCCCGATGGCCGGGTGGAGAACACCTATGTTAACCGCATCAAGATTGCGCGCGTTATCCGCGAGCAGCGCCCGCGCGTGGTGATTCTGCCATACTGGAAAGGCCGCCATCCCGACCACTATACGTGCGCCACGCTGGGGTACGAGGCCTGCTTTCTCGCCGGACTGCGGCGGCTTGGTCACACCGCCGCCACCGCTGACGTGGATTCGTTCGAGATTCATCGCCTGCGCAACCACGATCCGCACCGCCCATTCAAGATCGTCTACGCCACGCTCTACTACGACGTGCGCCCGACCTTCGTCGTGGACATTACTAGCGAGTTCGAATCTAAGCTCGAGTCAATTTACGCTTACAAGGAGCAGTTCAGCGATCAGGGCGCAGGCAGCAAGGACTTCCCTGCCCACTCGGATATTCGCCAGCGCGTGGCTTCGATGGCGCACTTCTACGGCATGCTAGCCGGGGTGAAGTACGGCGAGCCGTTCTTCCAGAAAGAGGTCGGACTGGTGGAGGATCTGCGGCTTGTGCCGGTGCAGACGATCTAAGCAAGCTCGGGATTTTCGATCGCTTGGTTCTATACATCCTCAAGGCTTGAAGGAGAATACAAGTGAAGACGTGGTTGGTTAGGTTATTGCTCTCCATAACGATATTCGCCACACACCTCCCAGCCCAAACGGCAGCCGCATTGCAAACGGCCACCGTTGTTTCGATCGACAAAGTTGCTGCGGACGCGCGTCATCCCGAAAAAGGGGACCAGTACAAAATTGCGGTGCGCATGGGCAATACGGTGTACATGTGTCACGGCAGCGGTCCAGCGGCAGCGTTTCTCGACTGGAGTCCCGGAAAAGAATTTCCCGCTAAGCTGAGCGACAAGATTCTACAGGTGACGAGCCCGAATGGACAGGTCGTTGACTTGAATATAGTGGGCAAGAAGACGCCGAAATAGAAAAGCACCATCTAGATGCGCAGTGCCACCGTCACTCCATCCCTCAACGGAATTACGGTGGTGAACCAGTTCGCCGATTTGTAGAGCAGATCGTTGAACTCCACGATGGCGCGCGTCCTTTCGTCAGGCTTTTCCTCCGGCTTGTAGTCAGGATTGCCCGCCGCATACACCACTTCGCCTCGCCACAGCGTGTTGTCGGTGATGAATAATCCGCCTCGACGGACTTTCTCCGGAGCCATGCGGGCTGCCCGCGGGTAATCCTGCTTGTCGATGTCGCAGAAGAGAATGTCGAACTGCTGTTTTTGCTCTGAAAGCACTTCGATAGCGTCGCCCACGTGAACTTCGATGCGATTGGCTACGCCGGCGCTCTCGAAGTAGCCACGCGCTTCCTCAGCATTCTTGTGGCTGCTGTCGGTGTAATGCACCTTGCCACCCTCTCCGACGGCCATCGCCCACCAGATGGTGGAATACCCGACGGCCGAGCCCATCTCGAAAACGTCCTTGGCGCCGATCAGCCGGGCATATTGATAGAGCAGCCGTCCGACGGCCGGACCAACGATGGGAATGTCGCGCTCGTCCGCCTGCTTCTCGATCTCGGCAAGCACGGAGTTGCGTGCAGGCAGTATCCCATATAGATAGTTGTCCACTCTTGGATGGGTAATCTTGTGATCGCTCGCTCTCAAATGAATCCCCGCGCTTCACCCAGGTGTGGGTGCCCCACCCTTCCCCTTATTTTTGGGAAAGGGTGGGGTTAAGAATGTTCCGACAAGAACCGGAGCTGGTGCCCCACCCTTATCGTTCGCCGCCCCTGGCGGACGACAAGGTGGAAACATCCCACATCAACTCCACGTCTGGCCCGCCTGCATCTCCACCACTTTCGGACCCTGGGGACCCAGCAAATTCGCGAGTTGCGATGGCCGTCCCACCAGAACGGGAAACGTTCCGAAGTGCATGGGGATGACGTATCTAGGCTGCAGTAGCTTGCACGCATACGCGGCTTCCCGCGGCCCCATCGTGAAATGGTCGCCGACAGGCAACATTACGATCTCTGGCGCATAAAGTTCGCGGATGATCGCCATATCACCGAACACGCCAGTGTCTCCAGCGTGATACACCTTTACCCCACCGGGCAGCTCCAGCATATAACCGCAAGCCTCACCGCCATACACGATGCTGCCGTCGTCTTCCTGAATGCCGCAAGAGTGCACGGCGTGCACCATCGTGGCCTTCACCCCGGCAACAGTTTGCGTGCCGCCTTTGTTCATGGGCGAGATCGTGTCCACGCCTTTCTTCTGCATCCACATACACAGCTCGAAGATGCCCACCACGGTCGGCTTGTGCTGTTTGCCGATGGTTACAGCATCGCCAATGTGGTCGCCGTGGCCGTGCGTGCAGATGAGCGCATCTGCCTTCTTCACGTCCTTTTCGCCTTGCGGGCACAATGGGTTGCCCATTACCCACGGATCGACATAAATCGTCTTGCCTTCTATAGTTTCGATGCGAAAGGTTGAGTGTCCCAGCCACGTAATCTTATTGCCTTTCAGATCCATCATTGCCTCGCTTACTTTTGCAGCTCCTGCCAGCCTTTATAACCACCTTGCAGCGAAGTCACGTTGTCGAATCCCATCTTCTTGAGGTTCAGCGCTGCCAGCACCGATCGAGACCCGCCCCCTCAATACAGCACGAGCTTGCGATCCTTGTCGGTCGTCACCTGATCAAGTCGCGCTCGAGAATGCCGCGAGGCAGCATTACCGCTCCTGGAATCGTGCCCTTCGCTTGCTCATCGGCTTCGCGTACATCGATGAGCGTGAACTCCTCGCCAGAAGCCTGCATGCGTTTGAGATCGGCTGCACGAATCTCCTGTATCTGCGCACGCGCTTCATCGACAATCTGTTTGAATTCGGGCAAAGGCATGGTTGCGACCTCCGCAGAGCAGGATTCTAGTGATTGCCCCGCATCGCCGCAACCGGGTGGGTCACACCGCGGCCATTATCCACACCGCTCACTGCTATCATGAAGCCTTGAGCCTCAGAGGTGATGACGACTAGCAGCACACCATCTATTTCTCCGCCTTTCGACAGCTACCTGCTGGAAGTTGCCGATGCGGTAAATACCACGCTCGACCTGAATACCTTGCTACAGCGCGTGGCCGAGATGCTGAAGCGCATCATCGACTACGAGATTTTCGCCATTCTTCTGCTCAACGAGAAGACCCAGGAGTTGCGCATCCGCTTTCAGGTAGGACATCCGCCGGAAGTGGCCGAGCGCATTGTGATTAAGGTCGGAATGGGTGTCACCGGTCAGGCGGTTCAGCGTCGCGAACCCGTGCTGGTCAACGATCTCACTCGGGAGCAGAACGTCATCAACTTCACGCCGGGCGTGCGCTCCGAACTTGCCGTACCGCTCATCGCGAAGAACAAAGTCATCGGCGTGCTCGATGTTGAAGCCGCCAAGCCGAACGCCTTCAACGATGAACACCAGCGCCTGCTCACACTGTTTGCCTCTCGCATCGCGGCCGGAATCGAGAACGCGCGGCTCTACGCTCGTGTCTCGCGGCAAGCCAAACAACTTACTCTGCTAACAGAAATCAGCCGGGAACTTACCTCGATTCTGCAACTCGATCAGCTGCTGAAGCGCGTCGCCGATCTTCTCACACGCATCATCGATTACGAAATGTTCTCGATTCTGCTGCTTGACCCGACTGGGCAGGTCTTGCAGCATCGGTTTTCATTACGCTTCAAGGAGAGCGTGCACCTCAAGAACGATATTCCGATCGGTCAGGGGCTGGTTGGCTACGCAGCGCAGACCGGCCAGGCCGTGCTGGTTCCTGATGTTTCGAAGGACCCGCGCTACATCATGGCGAACCCGGAGACGCACTCTGAGCTTTGCGTGCCACTGATCTACAAGGAGAAGGTCATTGGCGTGCTGGATATCGAGCATACGCGTCGCGGTTATTTCAACGACGATCACGTGCGGATCATGACCACCATGGCCGCGCAGGTGGCGATCGCGATCGAGAACGCTACGTTGTACGAACGCATCGCGCGCCAGGAAAAGCGCCTGGAACAGGACCTGGCGCTGGCCCGCGAACTACAGTTCAGGCTGCTGCCGCAGAAGCGCCCCGCGCTGAAGAATGCGGAGGTGGCAGCACGCTTCTCTCCGGCCCGACAGATCGGCGGCGATCTCTACGACTTTCTCAAATACAGTGGCCACGGAGTGATCGGTATCGCCGTCGGCGATGTCAGCGGGAAAGGTGCACCCGCAGCGATTTACGCCGGCCTGGTCGCCGGTACCACGAGCTCGCACGCCATCGACGAGCCTTCCGCCGCACAGATGCTGGAAGCGGTAAATCTCTCACTTTCCGAGCGCCCTATCGAAGCGCAGTACGTTTCGATGATCTACGCCGTCTGGCACGACAACGAACGGAGTCTGCAGGTGGCCAATTCGGGGCTGCCGAGTCCTCTGCGCATCAGCGAAGGACGCGCAGAAGAGATTCCGGTAGCCGGCATTCCTCTCGGCCTCTTTGCCACCTCGGAGTATGACGAGCACAATCTGCGCGCCAAGCCCGGCGATTTCTTCGTGTTCTTCACCGACGGCATCACGGATGCCACCAGTTCCGAGGGCAAAATGTTCGGTCGCGGAAGATTGGAGAAGGTGGCGATCAAGCACGCTCACCGCAGCGCCGACGAGATCGCTGAGGCGATTTTCCGCGCAGTCAGCGATCACGCCAAAGGAATGGATGCCTTTGACGATCTCACCGTCGTGGTTCTCAAAGTGAAAGGAACCCCGGTCAAAAAGTGAGCGACACTCGTCAGCAGGAGCGCCCACCGGGCTTCGTCTATCGCAAGATTTCCGCAAAATCGCGCATTCGCGAACTCACGGCCGAACGGGTCTCGTTGCGCCAACTGGCCAAGCGCTACGGCACACCCCTCTATGTCTACTCTGCCTCCGCCATTCGAGAGCGGTATCGGCAGTTCGATAGCGCGTTCGGAGCCGTTGCCCACACCATTTGTTATTCAGTAAAGGCGAACTCTAATCTTTCCATTCTGAAACTGCTGGCCTCCATGGGGGCTGGCTTCGACATCGTTTCCGGCGGGGAGCTACAGCGCGTCCTGCACTTGAGTCGCAAGTCCGCTGGCAAAGTCGTCTTCTCCGGCGTGGGCAAGCTGGCAGACGAAATCGATCTCGCCGTAAATAGCGGCATTCTGCTCTTCAACGCCGAAAGCCGCAGCGAGCTTGAGCTGCTTGCCGCCCGCGCGGCGCACTTGCGCAAGACCGCGCGCTTTGCCCTACGCGTAAATCCCGATGTTGACGCTCGGACCCATCCCTACATTTCCACCGGGCTGCACGAACATAAGTTCGGCGTGCCCATGAGCGAGGCCACGGAACTTTACCATCAGGGCGCAGCTTCGCGCTATCTGAGAGCTGCCGGCCTGAGTGTCCATATCGGTTCACAGATCACTGATGTCGTTCCCTTTCGCGAGGCCATGCAACTTGTCGGTAACCTAGTGCACTCGTTACGGCATGATGGGCATGACATCCGCTATGTAGACGCGGGCGGCGGACTCGGTATTCCTTACATGCAGCGGTCGCAAGAAGACTTCCCGGCAAGTGTGCAGGCCTACGCTTCTTCCATTCTGAAACCCCTGCATCGGCTTGGGGTTCATGTATTACTTGAACCAGGGCGCGCAATTGTCGGGCCGGCAGGTATTTTGCTCACACGCGTTACTTATCGAAAACACAATAACGGCAAGCAGTTCCTGATTCTCGACGCGGCCATGAATGATCTGATGCGCCCTTCCCTTTACGGAGCTCATCATGAGATCGTGCCCGTGGAGTTGAGGTCGAGCTGCAGTCAGCCGCAGAACGTCGACATCGTCGGCCCCGTCTGCGAGACCGGTGACTTTTTCGCCCGCAATCGCGAACTGCCAGAAGTGCATGAAGGTGAGTTGTTGTCCATTCTGGATACCGGCGCCTACGGCATGGTGCTGGCGTCGAATTACAATACGCGCCCGCGGGCGGCCGAGGTGCTGGTAGACGGGGCCAGCCACAGGCTTATACGCAAACGGGAGAACATTCGCGACCTCCTGGCGCCCGAGCGGCTCTGATTCCTCTGCACCAATGCTGGTAGTAAGTTCCCGACTACCTGCTAATTTGTTGATTGCGTTTACGCCCCGCTTGGCCTATGCTGCCTAGCCATTGGAGATCCTTATGCAACCGAATCAATACGATGCTCCAACATCGACCGCGGTCTGCTTATGGTGCTATTCCCAATATCTCCGGAGCACGAGCAGGGCCCGCGATACGCAGGCGTTTTGCTGCAGAAAGTGCGAAATCGAAGCCCGCTTCTGGCTCGCGGATAATCTGAAACCCGTAACTGAATAATCAAAGGCGCGGCCCCAGGCCGCGCCCCTACAGCCTGCATTCTGACTATTTCTGAAAAACGACCTTCCCACCCACAACGGTCACGAGCACCGATACATCTTTGATTCTTGTGGGCTCTATGGTGAATATGTCGTCGCTCAGTAGAACCATATCCGCCAATTTGCCGACAGTGATCGAGCCCTTTTCTCGATCTTGAAACTCCGCGTACGCCGAGCCCATGGTGTAAGCCTGCACGGCTTCAGCCACCGACAGCCTCTGTTCGGGTACCCACCCAGTCGGATTCTTATCATCAAGAGTGGCGCGAGTCACGGCCGCGTAAACGGTCCACATGGGGGACAGTGGCGCCACATCCCAATCAGTGCCGAAGGCCAGCCTCACTCCGTGGTCGAGGAAGGTGCGAAAAGCGTAGGTCGTCTTGATGCGTTCTGGCCCAATGCGTCGCTCGGCAAAGCGTCCATCATCAATCGCGTGATAAGGCTGCACCGAGGCAATCACCTTTAGTTTTGCAAAGCGATCGAAGTCTTTCTCCGACATGTGTTGCGCGTGCTCGATGCGAAAGCGGCGATCTTTGTCGCCGTTCGCTTTCTCCACCTCGCTCATGATGTCGAGCATCGTCGAGATGCCGCGGTCGCCAATCGCATGCGCGCAGATTTGCAGGCCAGCGGCATCAGCTTTCTGAATACGCTCTTGCTCGCGCGGAATATCTTGCAGTTCGCTGGACAATATCCCGTAAGAGTTCGGAGCATCGGTGTACGGCTGGAAGAAATAGGCGGTGGTTGCGCCCAGGGAGCCATCGGCGAAGGTCTTGAGCGCACCGTAGCGCAAGTACGATGAGCCCCACGCGCGCTGGAGTCCAATTCTTGCCTGGTCTTCCCAATTCTCCAGCATCGGTGCTACGTAGATGCGCGCCGTCAGCTCCCGTCGGCTCAGCAACTCGGTGTAAACCGCAACATCTGCATAGTCCACTGCCATATCCTGCACGCTGGTAACGCCCAAGGAAGCAGCATGCGCCAGAGCGCGTTTGGCTGCGCGCATTCTTCGATCGAGGGTCAGCCGCGGCTCCACCCTGCTCACCAACGACTGGGCCGCGTCTTTCAGGACTCCCGTTGCTTCCCCATTCTTATCGCGAACGATTACTCCTCCTGGCGGATCGGGCGTCTTCGCCGTGATTCCTGCCAGCTTCAAGGTGAGTGAGTTGGCCAGTGAGATGTGACCGTCGTAACGCGTAACAAACACCGGTGTATTCGGTGTAACGGGATCGATAAGCTCTTTCGCCGGAAGTTGTGGCGGGTTCCAGCGCTGTTCGTCCCAGTCGCCGCCCTCGATCCACTCGCCTTTGGGTGTTACTTTTGCGCGAGCCTCAATCCGGGCCGCAAATTCCTGCGGAGTTGCAGCGTCCTTCAAATCGACGGAATCAAGCTGCAGCCCACCGCTGATGAAATGCACATGCGCGTCGTTAAAGCCGGGCACAAGCAGCTTGCCTTGTGCGTCGATCAACTTGGTCGCAGCGCCGCGCCACGCCTCAATCTCCGAGGTCGTTCCCACGGCGGCAATCCGATCGGCAATGATCGCCACGGCTTCAGCAGTTGGACGGCTTGAGTCCACCGTCCACACTTTGGCGTTGACGATGATCAGGTCGGCCGAAGGTCGAGACTGGCCGAAGCTCACGCCCGCAGCAAGCACAACAGCGCCCAGATTCAGAATTGAATGGAGAATCTTCATACGGGCTTAGCGCTGTCCCCACTTCAGCTTATTGCTAAGCACTTCGAAGAACGTCCTGCGCAGCCTCATCAGTTTCACCTTATGGGCTGCGCGCTGGCACAAGACCTGGTCGTCCTGCTGTACTGGCAATCCGACCTGTCCGTCGATACTCAGGAAGGCTTGCTCTTCTCCGGTTTCGATTCGTAACTCGATTTGTGAGTTCTGCGTGACTACCAGCGGCCGGTGCGTTAAGGAATGTGGGCAGACGGGCGTAACCACGAACGCATCCACCGAGGGCATCAGCACAGGGCCGCCCGCGGCTAGCGAATACGCCGTCGAACCTGTAGGGGTTGCGATGATGACCCCATCCGCTTTGTACTGAAAGACAAAGTTGCCATCGATGTACAAATCGAATTCCACTAGGCGAGAGATGGCGCTCTTGTTCACGACCACATCGTTCAGGGCGAAGTGGTGCGAAATACATTCGCCGCCGCGTAGGAGTCGGCACTCCACCACCGATCGGAGCTCCGCGGGACAGCACTTCTGATCAACCGCCTCGAGCGCGTCATACAGCTCGCTTAACGGAATCTCCGTAAGAAAACCCAGCGATCCGAGGTTTACTGCCAGAATCGGTACGCCTTCGTGGGCCACGGCGCGCGCGGCAGACAGCAGAGTCCCATCTCCGCCCAGCACCAGCGCGAAGTCTGGATGTTTGGAACCAATCACATCCCGCGGCACCACATGCTCGCCGTTAGTGTAGCGAGCCGTTTCCTCATCCATATAAATGGTGTAGCTGCGATGGTGAAACCACTGAAGCAGATCAGGCAGGATGCCGGCCAGCTCCTGCTTCCACGGCTTGGAGATGATGGCGACGGACTTCATGGTGTTGAAAGTTCTCTAGCAGTGTAGCGCACGCGGTCAGCCAACGGACGGTTGCAC
>DASRAA010000216.1:0-8087 GCA_035638375.1 Binatia bacterium
GGTGCCGTATTCGATGCAGCCTCCGAGTCGAAGGTCTTCGGCAAAGTCCTGACAACAGACCATCCATCGATGCTTACCGCTCTCGACCGCTACGAAGGTTACGATCCCGACTCACCATCCTCGAGCGAATATCTCCGCAAGCGCCTTTCCATAACGCTTGGAACCGGCGAGCAAATTGAGTGCTGGGTTTACGAATACAACGGAAGCCTCGCCAGAGCGTCCATCATTCCCACCGGCCGCTACAGGGGCGCCTGACAAACGGCAACGGATGACTGCTGGGCGGCCAATCCTTATTCGCCCGTTTTAGCGAAAAGGGTGGGAGCCATTGGTTTTAGCCGCGGGGAGAGCCCGCGGACTCGGTTTTCTTTTGACCTTCGAGCAGCGTACCAGCGACACTTATACCTCATGGTGTCCTGCACCTCGCTCCCCCTTTACGTCGGTACCTCCGGCTGGGCCTACGCCGCCTGGAAGCCCCAGTTCTATCCCCAAAAACTGGCCGCCAAGAACTTCCTCAAGCACTATGCCACCCAGCTCAATGCCGTCGAGGTGAACTACACGTTCCGCCGCACCCTCTCTGAAAAAGCTGCTCAGTCCTGGGCCACCGATGCCGGCCCAGATTTCCGCTTCTCGCTCAAGGCCAATCAGTTCATCACTCACATTCGGCAACTGAAAGATCCCGCCACGCTCGATCGCTTTCTGCCTACGCTCGCTCCGCTAGTCAATCAACTTGGCCCGATCCTGTTCCAACTTCCGCCGACTCTGAAGGCGGATGTCGCGCTGCTCGACAACTTCTTCGGCTACATGCCTCGCCACATCAGGAGCGCCGTCGAATTCCGCCACGAATCGTGGTTCACTGATCCAACCTACGAAGTCCTGAAGAAGCACAACGTCGCGCTCTGCATCGCCGAATCAGAATCGTTGGTCACGCCGGAAGTACTCACCGCGAAGTACATTTACTTTCGCTTCCGCAAGCCCAGCTACGGCCCCGATGATCTCCGCACCCTCGCCGGTCGCGTCGAGAAGTGCCTGCAGGACGGCGTCGAGACCTACGCCTTCTTCAAGCACGAAGAAGACCCCCGCAGCCCCCTCTATGCCGTCGAACTCCTTGCAACCCTCCGCCAGCGCCTCTCCGCGTAGGCCTAATCACCGATCACTAATTACTTTTTTTCTCTGTGCCTCTGTTCTCTGAGGTACTGTTTTCCGATCGGCGACCAACGTATCCCCCTCGCTATTCCCCTAACAACCCACTCACGCCATACTCATTGCGTGCCTACCGCCGATCCCAACCTGCGCCTAGTGACATCCTTCCTCGACTATCTCACGGTTGAAAAAGGACTAGCCTCACTGACTGTGCAAGCTTATGACTCGGACTTGGAGCAATATTCGCAATTCATGCTAAAGCGTAAGCGCACACTGCGCGATGCTCGCCGCCAGGACCTACGCGATTTCCTCAACTCTCTGTTTTCCAACGGCGTCGATGCTCGTAGCGTTGCCCGCAAGCTCTCCGCACTTCGCCATTTCTATAAGTATCTCCTGCTTGATCGCTACATTCAGGCCGATCCGACACTTAACATCGACACCCCGCACCAGTGGAAAGTGATGCCCAAATCGCTGGCTAAAGATGAACTCGAGCACGTCTTGCAAGGTCCGCCGCGTGCTACGGACGATCGTCTTTCGCAGGCGCTCACGCTGCGCGATCGCGCGATCCTCGAAGTCTTTTACGCCGGCGCGCTTCGCGTGTCGGAGATCATCAACGTCAAGCTAGAAGACCTGAAGCTCGAAATGGGATACATGCTCGTGCGCGGCAAGGGAGACAAGGAGCGTATCGTACCACTTGGTCGCGCAGCGCAAGAAGTGGTGCGGAGCTATCTCCGCGACTCGCGGCCGCTGCTGGCGGCAGGGAAGTCCTCGCCCACTCTGTTTATCGCGCGTGGAGCAAAGCGCATTACCCGCCAGCGCGTCTGGCAAATGGTGAGCGTGGCGTCAGCGCACTCGGGACGTCACGCCAGCCCGCACATGCTGCGCCATACTTGCGCGACCCACATGGTCGAAAACGGCGCCGACCTCCGCACGGTTCAGACCATACTCGGTCACGCAGACATTTCGACGACGCAGGTCTACACCCATCTAGCACTCGATCGCCTCAATCGCGTGTACAAGCAGCACCATCCGCGGAGCAAGCGACGTGCGGCGGTTAACGAGTCGAACAAATGACAAAACCAGGAACAACCGTCGTCGAGAAGGCTGTAGCGAAATTCATTCGCGCACTCCAAGAACGCAACGCCTCTCCGCACACCATCAAGGCATACAGCACCGATCTCGCACAGTTTGCCGAATACGTCGGTCCGCAAGGTTGGCGTGATATCGATCACGTCCTCATCCGTGGCTATCTCTCAACGCTCCACGACCGCGGGCTCAGCAAGACGTCCATCGCCCGTGCACTCGCCTCGTTGCGCTCCCTATACAAATGGCTCGCCCAAGAGGGCGTCGTCAACCAGAACCCCGCCAAGCTCGTTGCCACTCCGAAGCTACCGAAGAAACTACCGCGCGTACCTACAGTCGAAGAAGTGAACACCGTTCTTGACTCCGACATGCCGGAATCATCAGCCTTCCCCGAGCGCGACCGAGTCATCCTCGAGCTGCTTTATGGCTGCGGCATTCGCAATTCTGAGCTGATCGGAATCAACCTCGACGATATCCGCTGGTCCCAAGAAGTCATTCTGGTGCGCGGTAAAGGACGAAAGGAACGATACGTTCCGTTTGGTGATTCCGCCGCCGCTGCCGTAAAAGACTACATGCCGATGCGACAGAAGGCGCTGGCAGAAACCAAGCACACCGACGAGCGCGCATTGTTGGTCAACTTACGGGGGACTCGCCTGACCACCCGCAGCGTCGGTCGCATCGTCAAGAGAATTGCCGTGATACACGGACTCTCACCGGACGTCCACCCCCACACCCTGCGCCACGCTTTCGGAACTCATATGCTGGAGGAAGGGGCCGACCTGCGGGCCATCCAGGAGATGTTGGGACACGAGCGCCTGGCCACCACTCAGCGATATACCCAACTCACGGTGAAGCACGTGATTGAGGTGTACGACCGGACGCATCCCCACGCGAATAAGACGGAGTCATAGGCTAACTTTTTCTGTTGCAGCGGGCAGCGCCTACCGGACCGCAGTAGCCGACTTAAAGCTGAGTATTGAATGAAGAAAGCGTAAAACACTGCGCCCACGGCGAACGCAGCGGCAAATGGCAACAACAATTTGCGGCCATCGGGGGAAACCGAATTCTTTCGCGGCATTACCCACTTCAATTCCCGCAAGCCCAACCAATGCACGGCAGAGGATGGCGGACCCGCGGCTGGTTTTAGTTGACCTGTGACAGGTCACGGCACGAGATGCGGCTTCCAAACGCAGCTCTTAGAGAGATCGCAAGCGGGGCAGGACGGGCAGCCGGACATCGGCTAGTAGCTCCGACCGAGAGTAGCTCGGACATAGCGTCGCGCAGTGAATGGCGCTCACGAGAAGGGTGTCAAAAAATTTGCGCAGTTATCGCCGAGCTCGCAATTCTTCGTAGCCCGCCACCACCCGCTCGCGGATGTCGGTGGTCAATTGCGCATACTGCTGCTCGGGATTTGGTTCCGGCGGCAGTGGATAAACAGGGTCGAGAAACTTTACTTGCAACCTACTAAATCCCTTAAACTCCTGGCCCCGCGGCCATGCCTCATAGAAGCCCTCTAGCGCTACAGGCACGATTGGGCACTGGTTGTGAATGGCCAGGATGGCGGCACCTTTCTTGAAGATCTTCGGCGGGCCGTCGATGCTGCGTTCGCCTTCCGGAAAAAGCACGAGCACCCGCCCCTTCCGCAGCCCGTAGGCGCTGGCACGCATTGCGGGCACCAGATTGGCATCAGGATCAATCACGATCAGCCGGAATTTAGCCGCCAGCCACCTCATGAATTGGCTGCCAAAGACTTCACTGGTACCAACATAAAAGCTGTCGCGCATGATCTGCCACGGCAGGCAGGCGACGACCACCGGCCCGTCCAGGAAGCTCTGGTGGTTTGGCGCGATAATGAACGGTCCCTTTGGCGGAAGTTTCTCCACGCCTTCCAGTCGGAGGTGGAAAAGATCGCGCAACATGATCTGCCCCACTTGGAGGACGACAAAAAAAAGTGGTCCGAGGATGGGATGTTCGTGATCGACGGTTTCGCGCTCGATCTCACCAGGTTCTTCTCTGATGACTTCGTCCCAGCCGGCGGAAGCTCGCTGGTTTTCGGCTCCCCGATGAGCCAGGATTGCATCGACCAGGTCGCGAACAGTGTAGATCTCAGAAGTCACTGAGTCTGGGACGTTTGATCCCATCTGCTGATCGAGTTCAACTAGCAGCTCGACGCGCTCCATGGAGTCGAGACCGAGATCGAGCTCGAGATTATCGCTCGGCAGCACTTTTTCTTTCTTTAGTTTCGAAGCAGCCTGGATGTGGCCAAGGGCTTTCCCCACGTCCGGACGCTCCATCCACTCCCGCTCTTCCTGTGTGAGCGGCTTTGGGCCGCCAGTCGCCTCTTGCCTGCCCTGGCTGCGTTGAATCCGCTGCTCCACCTCGAACCGCTTGATTTTGCGGGTACTTGTGCGTGGTAAGTCGTTCTGCCAGATTTCGTAGCTCAGGATGCGCTTGGTTGAGGGCAGCTTGGCCGAAAGTCCCTCAATTTCAAAGCGAAGCATGTCGCCGATATTGACAATTTTCGCCCGGCGCAGCGCGTCGAAGTCCGGCACGATCACACCATGGAGACGTTCGGAGAACGGTTCGCCAGGCGCGCTCTGCAGCCCGATTACGCAGACTTCCCTGATATAAGGCGACTGCTGATAATGTGCTTCAACTTCTTCAGGATAGACGTTCTTTCCATTGCTGAGGACGATAACGTCTTTCTTACGTCCTGTAATAAAGAAGTTACCGTTTGTATCGCGATAGCCGAGGTCGCCCGTTAGCAGCCAACCGTCGCTGAAGACAGCGGCGGTTGCGTCTGGACGCTTGTAGTAGCCAGTCATAACAACGCCGCCACGAATCGCGAGTTCGCCGACAGCGGGGCCGCCGTGCTCCGGGAAAGACTGACCGTCCAAAATCTTCATCTCATTGCCGGGCAATGGCTTACCGATCGAGCCGATGGCGTTGTCGTTGGGCGGTGTGACGCTGGCGGCCCCGCAGGTTTCCGTCAGTCCGTAACCTTGCAGCATGGTGAAGCCCATGGCTTCGAACTGACGGCCAACTTCAGGATCGAAGCGTGAACCGCCCGTGATGAGGTAGCGCATGCCTTTGCCCAGCATGTGGTGAACGCGTCCGAAGAAGAGCTTGCCGAGGTTGATGTGGAACTTGCGAGCGAAAGCGGAAACCGCCAGCATCGCATGAAACAAGGTGCGGACGATCGCACCTTTCTGCTGCACTTCCTTGTGAATACGCTCCAAGATCAGGTAGAAGAACTGCGGCACGCAGGCGAAGACGGTGATGTCGCGCTCCTGTAAGGCCTTCAGCAAATCGCTGGTGTTGAGCGACTCGAGATAGACGACACGCATCGCGACCGAGAGCGGTAGGAACAGGTTGGCCATCTGGGCCAGCGAATGAAACAGCGGCAAAATTCCGAGAATGGCATCTTTGGGACCTACGTCGAAAACCCGCAGAACAGCATCTGTCTCGGCATCGACGTTGCCATGCGAGAGCATGACTCCCTTGGGATCGCTTGTCGTGCCGGAGGTGTAGAGGAGCAACGCAAGGTCTTCGGCGGTGACCGGCACGGGCTGGAAGTTGCCCCGACCGGCAGCGAAGATGTCGGAGAGCAAAGGCAGACCTTCGCTGGCATCATGGCCGTCGATGAGGATGAGCTTCACAGGCAAGTCTTTGGTCGCTTCACGAGCCGCAGCTAGGCGATGACGATCGCAGAACAACAGCACCGAATCTGAGTCGAGCAGTAACTTACGCACTTGGTCGGCGTGGAACGCAGTATCGAGAGGAACGGCAGTATTGCCTGAGGCGAGTACACCGAGGTAAGCGGCGACCCACCAGGGATGATTGGCAGCGAACAAGGCGCACTTGGAGCCCTTGCCAAGATTCGAGTGCTGAAGCCAGTTGCCAACCGACTCGGCCATATCGCGGAGTTGCGTGAAGGTGTAGCTCTCGACAGGCGACCCTCCGGCGGCGACAGCGGCGGAATCGTGCTGGAGTTCGACGGTGATCAGGTCAGGGAAGCGGTGGGCCGTCTCCATGAAGCGGTCGTAGAACATTCGGCTTTAGGGTCCGATCACAGGGGCGATGAATGCTCTGGCGTATCTTACGCGGAACAGTAGTCGGTAGCCAGTTGTCAGTCGCGTCTTGGTACTGGGTACCGTGACGATCGGGGGATTAAGAGTTCTGTGGCGGACACTGAGGACGTGATTCTCGCGGTAACTCGATTGCCGAAGTACTGCACTGAAACGGTGGGGTCCAGCATCTCAAATCACGCGGTTCGTCCCGCTTCGCCAAGAGAGGTCTGTGGACTAAAACCCGGCACAGGGTACTATAGGGCGACGCCCACGACGCACCGAGCCTTGCGCTCAACAGGCGGGAGGATGATCAATGAGAAAACTGACCTGCATTGCCGCGACGCTGGTCTACGTATGCATCTTCACGACCTTCACTCATGCCCAGAACGCTGAGAAACCTGTGAAGCCCGCCCTGAGTCCGTCGCAGGCGGTGCTCGAGCAATGGAATGACATTGGGAGAAAGCTCATCGCCATGGCCGAGGATTTCCCGGAAGACAAATACGAATTCAAGCCCACGCCAGCGCAGCGCAGCTTTGCCGAGCAACTGTTGCATGCCTCGGGTGATAACTATTACTTCACGAACGTTCTGCTGGGCGAGAAGCTACCCACTACGGAAGATCCTCCGCGCGATCAGTTCAAGAGTAAGGCCGAAGTTGTTGCGTTTGTGAAGAAGGCGTTTGCCGACGGCGCAGCGGCGATTCAAAAGCGCGGCGACAAGGGCATGAGCGAACTGGTCGTCGATCCTTATAGCCATCGGCAAACCCGTATCGACGATTATGCCTACGGCTTCATTGAGCATTCCGGAGAGCACTACGGCCAACTGGTCGTCTACTATCGCGTGGCTGGAATGGTACCTCCCGAATCGCGGCCGAAGAAATGAGCTAGTGTGGTTTCAGCGCTTATCGAAGGAGACGAACTGCCGAGTTCCGCTCCTACCCTATCGCCCAAAGGACGTGCCAGGCGATTTCCCCATTTCTGCAAAGTGCACCCCTCCCCTGTTGCCAGCATCCAATGTGTTAGCCTTTAAGCTAGGGAGTTGTGCCTCGAAGGCGCGCTCAGCCCTGAAAATAAAGGCGAAAACCCACAGGGGCTAAAGCCCATCCGTTCGGTAAATGCTTTCTGCACCCTTCGGCTTCGCTCAGGGCAGGCTCTGAAGTCGTGTCCTGATACAAAGCTAAGCAAAAGAAAAGGTTTCGCTTTGGAGTGAGGGCAAGAATTCCGCGGCCCAAGATAGGGAAATCGCATTGATCAACAAGTTAATGACCAAGGTTTTTGGCACCAGCCATGAGCGCGAGATGAAGCGCCTGGCGCCGCTGGTGGAGCGCATTAATGCGCTCGAGCCGGAGATGCAGAAGCTCAGCGATGAGCAGCTCCGGGCCAAGACCGATCAGTTTAAGCAGCGGATCCACGAGCGCCTGAATGCCATTGAAGACGCCGATGCAAAAGAAACCGCCACGAAGGAAGTGCTGGACGAGATCCTGCCCGAGGCGTTTGCGGTGGCGCGTGAGGGCGGATGGCGCGTGCTGAAGATGCGCCACTTCGATGTGCAGTTGATTGGCGGCATCGTGCTGCATCAGGGCAAGATCGCCGAGATGAAGACCGGCGAAGGCAAAACGCTGGTTGCGACGCTACCAGTTTATTTGAACGCTCTGGCGGGCAACGGCGTGCATGTAGTTACTGTGAACGATTACCTGGCCAAGCGCGACTCGGAGTGGATGGGCAAGTTGTACACCTTTCTCGGGCTGACGGTCGGAGTGATTGTGCACGACCTGGATGACAGGCAGCGCAAGGAAG
>DASRAA010000217.1:0-4685 GCA_035638375.1 Binatia bacterium
AGGTGGCCTTCACGCTATCCTCGGCGTTATTCAGCGCCTCCGTCGCCAGATCGGCAATATTGCGTACTTTGGGCTTCTGCGCCAGCCACTTGAATACACCCCACTCTATTCCCTCGGTCATGATGGCGCGGGCATTTTCTAAGGCTTCCAGCTTCTTCATAGTTCAACTCGTCCGCATGTTGAATTCACAGGACGTCATTCCGCCACTTGCTTTGGAACGGCAAGCATGGCCCTGTGCAAACCTATGTACCAAATGTTTTTGCGTCAGGGCACGACTCTTAGTCGTGCCGTAGAAGCACCTAAAGAACTTCGCTTTCCTTCACCCAAATAGTGAGACATGTACAGGCTAACCTGATATTGTAGGGCGCTGCGGTGGGGATCTGTTTGTGACGCGCGAGCTAGAGATGCGTGATTCCCGTTTCGGGAATACAAAAAAGGGACAATCCACCATGAAACACGGAGACACAGGGGAAGCAATTCTTAAAAACTCTGTGCCTCTGTGTCTCTGTGGTGAGCGGTTTTTACGCCAGCTGCCGATACGCCACGCTCGTCAGAAACTCCTCAAATTCTCCCTTCGACATCGTGGTAAACAGCTCCGCCGCCCTGTCGAATTTGTGGTCCTTTGGTGTAGTTTCTGCCACCTTCAATCGCGCAACCACCTCCGCCAGGATCTGGTCAAACAAGGCCGGCGTAATCTCGCGCCCGTCGCTCATCTTCGCCTGATACCGGATCCACTGCCACAACTGCGTGCGCGAAATTTCTGCCGTTGCTGCATCCTCCATCAGGTCGTAAATCGGCACGCAGCCGTTGCCGCGCAGCCACGACTCGAGGTACTGCAACCCAACGTCGATGTTGCGGCGCAGCCCGCCTTCCGTGATGTTGCCTTTAGGCAACTCGAGCAGATTATCCGCCGTGATCCGCGACTTCGCTTGCGCCGGAGGCTTGATCTGATTCGGCTGCGGCATGTATTCGTCGAAAATGGCCTTGGCAATCGGCACCAGGCCCGGATGCGCCACCCACGTGCCGTCGTGTCCGGCCTTCACCTCGCGCAGCTTGTCCTGCCGAACCCGCTCCATCGCTTCTTCATTAGCCTTCGGATTGTTGCGAATAGGAATCTGTGCGGCCATCCCGCCCATGGCATGAATCCCGCGCCGGTGGCAGATATGAATCAGCAACTCCACATAGGAGCGCAAAAACGGCTGCTGCATTGTGACTTCGCCACGGTCCGGCAGCACGTGGCTCTTGTGATTACGGAACTTCTTAATGAAACTGAAAATGTAGTCCCAGCGCCCGCAATTCAGCCCGGCTGAGTGGTCGCGCAACTCGTATAGGATCTCGTCCATCTCGAACGATGCGGTGATGGTCTCGATCAACACCGTCGCCCGGATCGTGCCTTTTGGAATGCCGAGGTAGTCCTGCGCGAAGACGAACACGTCATTCCATAAGCGCGCTTCTTCGTGTTTCTCCAGTTTCGGCAGATAGAAGTAGGGCCCGGTTCCGCGCGCCATCTGCTCTTTGGCGTTGTGGAAGAAGAACAAGCCGAGGTCGAATAGCGAGCCGGAAATAGGAGTGCCATTGATTAAAAAATGTTTTTCGTCGAGATGCCATCCGCGCGGCCTCACGAATAGCACCGCGGTCTTGGGATTCAGCTTGTACTCTTTGCCTTCCGGCGACGTGTACGCGATGGTGCGTCGCACTGCATCGTATAAATTATGCTGTCCCTCGATGCAGTTCTCCCAAGTGGGCGAATTGGCATCTTCGAAGTCGGCCATGTAAACGCTGGCACCCGAATTCAGCGCGTTGATGAGCATCTTGCGCTCGGGCGGACCGGTGATCTCCACTCGCCGGTCGCGTAGGTCGTCAGGAATCGGCGCCACCGTCCACCCGGCTTCGCGAATCGCGCGCGTGCTCTCCAGAAACTGCGGCTTTTCTCCTGCGTCGAGATGCGCCTGCCACTCGACGCGCTCCTTCAGCCGGTGCTGCCGTACCGGCTCGAAACGCGAGTGCAACGCAATCAGGAACTCGATGGCCTCTGATGTAAGTACGAGGGATTGGGAGTCGGTTTGCGGGCCGGTAATACGGACTTCTTCAGTCTGAATGGTCATGCATCCTCGCCGGAATTGCGGAACGGCAGGGGGATTGCGCATGCCTGCCGTTCCGTCCGATGCGTATGTTAGTCGGCTGCGGCTACGCTGGGAAGCGGCACCGGCTCGGGCGACGGATAGAGATGCGGCATGGGAGTGCGCTCTGTCGCTTCGTCGTCATTGTAGTCCAGCCCGTCTACTTCGCCGCGCTCCGCCAGTCTAAGTCTGCGCGATCTCGGCGCAGAATGACTTCCGTCCTGAATGATGGCCGCGCCGACTTCGGCCAAGTAACTGCTGCGGGAGTCCTCCTCGCCGAGTAGCTGGTCGTGTGCTAGCTGTTTCGCCATATTTAGTTCTAGCTGCTGGATTTGCGAATACGCCGTCATACCGCAACGAAGATAATCTTTGGCAAACTGGCTCAAGATGACCACCAGAAAAGCAAAGATCCTCTCGACTTGGGGGCGCATGGTTGCTGGCGATCTCAAAAGGATGACAGGTTGATAGAACGTTGTGCCCACGCTGACAGCAAACAACACGGGACAAAGGTGGGGCACCACCGAGGTGGTGTCGAACGCGCGGAGCGTCACCCGGGGAGAACTTATGGATAGTTTCTGGGTTGTTAAAAACGCTATACTAGTAGCTGTAAGAGCGTGAGTTTTCCTCTTAAAAGTGCTTCCCGAGTTTTCCGCAAGTCGGATAGCGTTAGGTCCGCGGAGTCGAGCAAGATTGTATTACGGCGAACCAGCGGCAACGCCCGACAATCTCACCGATCACGAAAGGGATTGTAATGTACGAAGAAGAAGTTACACATCCAGTTGAAATGCAGACGCAAGGCGCAAGAGCCGTGCACAACCCAATTTTGCGGTATTTGCTGCTGGCGGTGGCGCTGATTTACGTGCTGGCTTCGCTGTATTTCATGTACACGCTGAAGACACGGCTGGACTCGTTGGACGCGAAGGAGCAGTCTCTGGAAACGGCGCAGAGCGATCTTTCCGCCAGGCTGCACAGCACCAAATCGGAGTTCAAAGAAGCGCTGACATCGGAAGTAGGCCTGACCAAGCAGGAGCTTCAGAAGCGCGCGGCCCAACTGGAGAAAGAGCAGAAGACTTCCGCAGCAAAGTTCCAGGCGCAACAGAACCAGCAGGGTCAGCAGATTGCGGCCGTGAACACCGAAGTGAGCGGAGTGAAGTCAGACGTTACCACAGCGAAGACAGACATCACCAAGACACAGTCGGACTTGCAGGCAACCAATGCGAAGCTGGAGCACACGATCGGCGACCTGGGCGTGCAGAGCGGACTTATCGCCCACACTTCGTCGGAGCTCGAAATCCTGAAGCACAAGGGCGACCGCAACTATTATGAGTTCACGCTGAAGAAAGGGCAGAAGCAGCCGATTTCCACCGTCAGCCTGGAGCTGAAGAAGGTGGATGCTAAGAAGAGCCGGTTTACGCTCAACGTGATTGCCGATGACAAGACCATCGAGAAGAAAGATAGGACGGTGGGCGAGCCTCTTCAGTTCTACACGGGACGGGACCACCTGCTGTACGAGGTAGTGGCGTTCTCGGCAGACAAGAACAGCATCACGGGGTATTTGAGCACTCCGAAGAATGCGCCGAAGCCGGTGACGCCGTAGAACTAGCTAGTGGCTGGAAAGAAAGCGCACCGCAACGACGGATGATTTAGTAAGCAGAAAGGCCAGATGGAAAGTCTGGCCTTTCTGATTTTTTGCATATTGCGGTTCTCGGAGCCGATTCATGGGGAACCTCGGCGGCAGGGCTAAAGAGGCCTGCGGAAAGAGTCGTTCTCGTTTTCAGAAAGGTAGCGCGGGGGCTAAGCCCAAGGGAATGTCTTCGCTCGAAGCGAGTCTTCCGCCCACCGTTGCGGTAAGGCCGCGCCTTGCAAAGCTCATTTGTGAGAAGAGCTTGCACTTACTTTAACGGCGCCTGACCCTTTTCGTGCAGGACAATCGCCTTCTGATCGTAAGGCAAGATAGTCACGTTCAAACCCTTCCGCGCATACCACTGTTCTTTCGTGATTGGAAACGCGACTAAGACACTGCCCTGGGCCTCGCCGCCAGGCGGAATCTTCGTTTCCACTTTTAGTGGCTCGGTGGCGTACATCTGCAGGTCAGGGAAGGCTTGCAGATAGCGGCTGAAGTCCACCGCAGAAGCAGCGTCGTCGGATGTCTCGCCGGCGTCGGTCGTGATGTCGGCCTTGATTTCCTTGACGTACAGCATTTTGTCGCCGACATTGCGCACCGTGACTTGCAGCAGCACCATGGAGTAGGGCTTGTCTGGCTGTTGCATGGCAAAGGCGCGATCGATTTGACCCTGCGCAACGGGTTTGGCGCGGAAGATATACGCCACACCAACGATGAAGACGACTACGACTACCAGGGCGGCGACGAGAGCCGCGACTGGAGGCAACGATCGTTTTACGCTATCGAATTCTTCTGTGATGGGGACGTGCCCGGCATCGAACGCAGTGCCGGGTTTGGGGAAGTTTGTGTCCGGCATGGGGCACCTCCTTTACGGGGAGTGCAACTATAGCTTACGCCTTGCAAGCGGTAGATTCACCTATGTCCCACTGTGTCGCCGGAAA
>DASRAA010000218.1:0-5474 GCA_035638375.1 Binatia bacterium
TGCTTTCCCGCTGCTGGTTCGATCTCTTTTCACGGTGAGCCTCTTACGGCAGCGAACTTGGCCGATAACAAATTCTTCCTGTCGTTTCGCCGCCGCGTTGCCCTGGTCTTTCAAAATCCTGACGTCCAGCTCTTCAACCCGACGGTATTCGATGAAGTAGCATTCGGGCCGCTGCAAATGGGTTGGAGCAGCGCGGAAGTCATCTCACGCGTTGATGCCGCGCTGGAGATGATGGGCATTGCCAACTTGCGTGACCGCCCGCCCTACCGTCTCTCCGGCGGCGAAAAGAAACGCGTGGCATTGGCTTCGGTCATTGTTCTCGACCCTGAAGTGCTGCTGCTCGATGAACCCACGGCCCTGCTCGATCCCCGCAGCCAGAGCCAGCTCATTGATCTCATTCAGAACTGGCGCGGAACTTCGAAGACTGTCATCACCGCGACTCACCATCTCGAGATTCTCGAAGACATCGCTGATCGCGTCGTCGTCCTGGAGCAGGGCAGCGTCACTGCCGCCGCATCACCCCAGCAGATCCTCTCCGACTCCGAGCTATTGTTGCGAGCCAATCTCGTCCATGCCCATCGTCACCGCCATGGCGATTTGATTCACTCCCACCCCCACCTTCACTCACACTCGAAGCACGAGCACGAACACTGATGCCGATGTCTTGAAAGGGCACGCCTTTGCGAGCCGCGAAAAACTCTGTGTGCAAAAGAAATGTCCCAGGGCACGACTTGAGAGCTTGGGAAAGACTCTTCCTGGGCGACCGGGTTTCCGTTAACGCAATATCCAGTCCCGTGTTGCGGGGACGGCAGAAGATAGCCCAGCGCTTCAATCCGGCGTGGCCGGCAAGCGCTGGGTTGCGCTTGCCGGGCTGATGGAGCGCTGGGAAGACTGATATTTAAATCGTGAGCCGGTCTTCTGCCGAGGCATCGTTAGCCGGCGACATGAGGTCAGTAATGAAACCTATACTTCACCTGCACTGCGCACAGGAACGGATCTGCCCAGTGCGTCCCTCCAAAAGTATTGCTGGTGTCGATCATGTAGCGTTGGTTGGTGATATTCGTGCCGCTGAAGCGTACGGTCCAGCTCTCACCAAACGACTTTCCCAGCGAGAGATCGAGCGTGTAATACCCGGGCAGATGGTTAGGTCCATTGCCATTCAGGAAACCTGAGCCGTAATTGACGGTGATAGCGGCAAAGCTGCGCCACGGCAGGTCTCCCTCAAAGCCTGCCGACAGGGTATTGCGCTGATCGTGGTCGAGATAGAATGACCCGCCCGGCGGCGGCGAGAAGTCCGTAAGCCCGCCGGTTACTGCGCCAACGCCCTGTGCAATCTGGTGCGAGTAAACCAGGTGTGCATGGTAGTGATTCAACAGCAGCGGCGAGCGGACCGTTGCCTCCTCGCCCTGGATAATGGCTCCCTGAATCGTCACTGGCAAGAAAATGTTCGAGTCGCCGATGACATCGTGGTCGAAAAAGTTCCGCACGCTGGTATGGAAGTAAGTGAGTGTCGAAACCCAGTTCTTTATGGGAATCGTGACGCCATATTCCTGCTGAATGTCACGTTCACCTTTTAGCGGAATGAAGCCGAGTCCCTGGTTGTTGACAAAGTCCAGCAACGATCCGGAAACCGTATCGAGCGGCGGCGGCTGGTAATAGTACGAATAGGCAGCCCGCAAGATCCAGTTTAGCTTCGGCACCTGGATGGCCACTCCCAGCCTCGGATCAACCGCATTCTCCGTGAGCCCTCCGGAGAAATGAGTAAGTCGCAATCCGCCGCTGAACGTGAGCCACTTGGTGGCTTTGAATTGGTCTTCCAGGAATCCCGCAAACAGGTACCCGCCGGGATGTACTGTCTGGCTGAATTGCTGTCCCGACCCATGGTTGGCAATCAGTGAAAAATAGCTGGTGTCCTGCTGCGCGAACGCATAGATGCCAAAGCGCGCGTTGTTCCTGTGGTTGATCGCCGCCAGCGTGACCTGTCCGCCTTGGTAATTTGAGGCGCGATTATCCGTCGTAATGGGCAGCTCGTTCGGGTCTCCCTCAAACGCGGCGCGGTTGAAGTGATAGAACGGCGACGTGGTCAGGATGAGACCCGGCGAAAAGGTATGCGCCCATGTAACCGTTGCGAAGATGTCCTGCTCACGCTGCCGGTTGTTCCGCCCCGCAGCTTGCTGATCGGGATCGTTCGGAACCTGGTAGTAGTCGAGGCGAACTCCCGCGTCGAACCGTACCTGGTCTTTTGGGTTGGGATTGAAAATCAGCGAGGTGAATGCCCCTCCTCCGTAAGCCTGGTTGTGCAGGTTCACGTCGGTGGGCGGCTCTAATCCCCAGTTCGTATTGTTGCCGCTGGCGCTGACATAGTAGGCAAACCGCGAGGTGTGGTCTCCAAAGCTGAGCCAGTTATCCGTCTGGTTGTAGTTTCCGTAACTGAGAATGAGTTGCCCCTCACGGTTTCGGTCAAAGCCGGTATTGGGCGCCACGTTGAATACACCGTAGACGCGGTCGCCATACTCGGCAGAATAACTGCCTGTCTCCGCCTGCAGATAGGAGACATCTTTCGGATTGAACTGCGTCCCCACGTTCGATGCGATGTTGGTATTGGGAATGGGAACCCCATCCAAGGCCCAGGTGACCTGGTGCCCGCCGCGCACGTGCAACTGGTCGTGCACCATATAGGCTCCCGGTACGAATTCCGTAATAATCTTGAAGCTGTTGCTCGAGTCCACTCCCGCATAGTGAGAAATCTGTTGCTGATCGACCAGAATATCCCGCCGTGGCGAATCGGGGTTGAGGTCCTCGGGCGAGGCAGTAACGGTGATGTCCGACTTTGCGGTTGTAATCGACAGCTGGAAATGCAGGATCGGCGCCGAACCCGAGGCGAGCTGCAACACCTGTGACTGCGTATTAAACCCGGGGGCGATTACGGTGATTGTGTATAGCCCCAGGGGAATGGAATCGAAATGGAACTCACCGTTTGTATCCGTACTTGCCGTCAATTTGTAGCCCGAGTCGCTGGCCTGTAACCTCACTTCCGCCTGGTTGAGAGGATGATGCTGCGGATCATGTACAACCCCTCTTACATATCCAAAGATTGTGGCGCGCGCAACAATCGCCAGGACGACCGCTGCCAATGCGACAACCGCTAAACCGCGAGCTATACGGACAGCCTTCATCACAAAATCCCTTGCACATCAGACTTAGATATTTCTTTCGTCGGGCAACGACCTCATGAGCCCGCGGAAGAACTCGCTTGTGCGGATGTCTCGCGTCAAGCCACGACCTCAGTCGTGCCGTAGGGTGCGAAAAATCCGTTCGGGCTTTAGCCCTGAGTCCTACGAGTCAATCACTGATATGGGAAGAGAAGAATTACCCTTGGGGAGGACCGCGCTTCTGCGCGGTGTCGAAGGACAGGCGAACTGGTTCAAGCAGTGCCGCCACCAAGAATTGCGGCTGGGTAGCGAGACGGGCCTGGGGCAGATTTGGTCCCAGCAGTGCAACAATTCCACCTTTGACGACCGGATAAGACCGGAAGGGGCAGCTTTGGGCTTGGCTACGGAAACCATCCATGCCCGCTGTGCCCATGCAGTGGTGCTGGCCACCGACGCGGCAGCATACCGGTACCGCGGCCGTCGCGCCCTGCGCCAGTGGCGCAAGTAACGCGGCCAGGATGATCACCAAGATGGTGAGAGAAACCCCACGCCGCATAGTTATGCCGAGTCTAGCACAGCGCCGCAAATCGCTCTCATTTGCAGCTACCGGCTTTATCTGCATAATCTGAAGGATAAGACAACTTAGAAGCTGCATCGCTTGGAGGTTGGGTTGCGTTACTTGCTGGCAATTCTTGCCATCGCCGGGCTCGTCGTCTCGGCCCTGGCGCTTCGCGTCCACTACAGCACGGAAACCGCTCCGTGCAGTATCAACGAGAAGTGGGACTGTGGCATCGTGAACCACAGCCCTTACGCCGTTATGCACGGAGTGCCTGTAGCCGTCATTGGTATCGCAGGCTATCTTCTTATCGCGATTCTCTCACTTTTACGTCGACCAGCCCTCGTGCTTCTGGCGGCAGTTATCGGGATGGCCTTCGCCCTCTACCTCACCAACATCGAAGGCAAGGTACTGGGCGTCTGGTGCCTCTATTGCGTGATCTCACAAGGAATCATCGCTGTCATTACCCTGCTGGCAATCGGATGGACGGCGTGGTACGCGATGCGTGGCCGCACCGCCCCAGCCTAGTCTTCCAACTCGCCCGCCTCCATCTCGTCGACATAACACCACACCCACCGCTCACCTGG
The DNA here is from genome assembly GCA_035638375.1 of Binatia bacterium. Lineage (GTDB taxonomy): Bacteria > Acidobacteriota > Terriglobia > Terriglobales > Acidobacteriaceae > DASRAA01. The sequence continues at coordinate 4,296 of DASRAA010000218.1, forward strand.
CTCAATGGACCGGATCAGAGGGTGCCCAACATGATGAAAGTGTTTGCTGGCATGTTTGTTCTTCGAGGAATCGCAGCATCCCACGTGCCCGCATATAAGGCACATTCGCAGATGCATCCAGCGGTCTCCCATCTTCACGCACTCTTCGCAAACGTGCGTACCGGGCGTTGTGATTTTGATCTGATCGGTATGTGTGCAAGCTGCTGCCATTCTTTCCGCCTTTAACGCGCCTTCCGTTCCAAAGCTGCGCGGTCCCACATAGCCAGATTGGCCGCCGCATCGTATGTGCTCTGCAAGAACTGCATCAGTGACTTTTCCGGAGACGCGGCATTGCGCACGTCATCGTACATCAACAGGTACTCGCGAAAGGTTGGATGATAAAACGCTGACGCCGGTTTCACCTTGGCCTCCGAGAAGCCCGCCGGCTCCGGCGCAGCATAAGAGTAATAGGCCGGGCCATCCACACCGCCTCCTCCGGGCCAGAAACCAGCACTGCTGACTTCATGGGAATACGCTTCTGCCGTAATCGCGTCCGCATCCGGACGAGGCGGCGCCGGGCGACCACTGAACCGCGTAACCGCCAGATCGAAGCTTCCCCAGAAGAAATGGACGGGGCTTGCTTTCCCGATGAAGCTCGCACGAAACTTCTTAAATACCGAATCGCTCCAGCTCAGAATTCGCCAGAAGCGACTCACGGCCTCAGCATCGTAGGCATTGTGTACTTCGTCGAGCTCGAATCGAATCGGGTTGGGAAACTCCATTGGCATCGTGTAGATGCGAACATCGACACCAAGTCCCACCAGCGCAGCCATGAATTTCCGGTAGAATTCTGCCACCGATTGCGGCTCAAGCATCAGCTCCCGAAAGGCTCCGCTACTCGTTTCGATCAACAGGACATGGTTTACGAAATCAAACTGAATTTCGAACGAGCCTTGGTCGTAGGGCATCGGCGAAGTCGTAAGACCTGTTGCCGTGACATATAGCGTAACGCCCCACCAGTGATTGACCGCCGGACAATACGCAAGGCGCACCTTGCCCAGCATCTGTGTCCACATGTGAAGCGTGTCGTAGGTAGCCTGCCACTGTGACAGCGGTAGCGGCGGCAACATCACGCTGGATTCTGGCACTGGTTTTGCGTCGGTGCTCATGACCTGCTCGCGCCATCAACCCGAACCTACC
>DASRAA010000219.1:0-37162 GCA_035638375.1 Binatia bacterium
ACAGCCGATGCAACCAGTGATTCAGTTCCCGGACTCGGCTTGAATCGAACAGCCCATTTCGCTCCTTGTGCCGAGCCAACTAGACTCAACGTGGATCAGGTCAGGCGCTTCAGACTGCTGCACGAAGACACGAATGAATGAGCCTCCGAAGCATTCTTTTGACAGGCGGGTGCCTGGGGAGTCCGGCGGGGTGGCGGTTCCATGCGCTAAGGCATGGCCGCTGCTGATTTGCGGACGTTCTCAAAACCGCGATCAGCCCTACTTGGACGGACATCGGGCAGCTTGCCGCAATTGCTGCAATCAGAACCTTCCTCAATTACTCTTTAGGGCATGACCTGCAGCATACTCCGCACATCGATGCGTAGAGTCCGAGGAACCTGCAAAGCGTCCTGCCTTCACCGCGAGTCAACCTTCTGCACGGTGCTCTCCTCCTGAACAGCGGGCACAGCCAATGATTCTTCCCCGGATTCGGCTTCGAATCAATCAGGTCTTCGGTGGTTTCAGATGCCTTGCAACTGGGATTCCGGCGATGATGCCGAGCACACGTCTGCGTCTTCGTCCACCTTGCCAAAATCTCGCCACAAAAACTGTCTTGGTTGACAAAACTGACTTGGTTGACAGTTCCCGATTGTTGAAAAGACGCAAGTTATTGAAACGGCTAACTCGCCGTGACAATTCGGCTTACAGGCCCAGCAGCTACAAAGTCCTTCGCAGCTTACGCCGTCTTTCTTCGGAAGAAGTGGTAGATGGCAAGCAGCACTAGCGCTCCCACAAAGGAAGCGATCCACCCGGCCGACTGGCCTTCCTCATAGTGACCAACAAGCGTTAGGAACCAGGTCGCCACCAGCGAGCCGGCTATACCGAGCAACATGGTGATCCATATGCCGCCGGGGTCTTTCCCTGGCATCACAAGCTTCGCCAGTGCACCAATGATCAGTCCGAAAACAGCGAACTTGATCAAGCCCAAGATTGAGAAAGCAAGCAGATACTGTGGCATTCAGCCTCCTACGGCAGTCAGTAATCGATCCAGCAGGGGCCCACAGACCAAGGTAATCGCGGTTCACCTTGGCTATGTGCATTGTAATCCTACATGTCAATGCAGAGTCATTACTCTTTACCCACCAGGCTGGAGGCCATGTTCTTGAACGTATCGAGGAGGCCTTCGGATTTTTCTTCTGTTCCGCTACCAGCCATGAAGCCTTCCAGGTGCGGCGAAAGGCCTTCCGGCAGTCTGGCTTTCACCTGCTCGACGACAAAGCTTACGATCTGCTGCGCGATTTCAAGTGATACGTTGAACTTCTCCGACACCATTTGAGCGATCTCGTTCATAAGCGACTCCTTGAAATTGAGTAGCCAACGAGAGTGGCGCAAACCCAGGAGGGCCGGTTTCGCTCCATCCAACGGGTAACCCAGTCTACTTCCGAAGCCCGCCCGAGCAATGGCACCAAGGTGACACTGGAGGGTTAATTTTTGGGAAACGATTGTGAAGCGAGAGTCACAACTGACACACGTCGTGGTATACGGCGAGCATGCGGCGGACGCTGTCGTCCCACGAGAAGCGTTGGGCCTGCAGCACGCCGCGGGCTTTCAGCTTCTCGCGCACGGATTGGTCAATCAGCACTCGATACAGTGCGTGCATGATCTCGAAAACATTCTCGGGATTCACCATCACGGCGGCGTTACCGACGACTTCGGGAATTGACGATGTGTTGCTGGTGACTACAGGCGTGCCGTGTGCCATAGCTTCCAGGGGCGGCAGCCCAAAGCCTTCATAGAGCGAGGGGAAGACGAAGATCTTGGTGAGGTCATAAAAAATGCGAAGGACGCCGATCGGCACAAATCCCAGGAAGCGTACGTCGTTCTGCATGCGCGTCTTGATGACCGCGCGGCGCAAGTCGGGGTGCTTGGACAGTTCATCACCGATGATAATGAGTTTGAGGTCGGGAAATTGGCCACTCTTCTCCAACTCAGCTTTGAGCGCGGCGAATGCCTCGATGATGCGCACGACGTTCTTGTGCGGGCTGATGCGCCCGGCGTAAAGCAGGAAGGGATAGGTCACCTGGTAGCGTTCGGCGATCAGCTTGCGGTCGGCGTCGGTGGCGTGCCCTTGGCGGAAGCGGTCGTCGAGCGCATTGTAGATGACCTCGATCTTGTCGCCGGGCACATGGAAAAGTCGCTCGGTGTCTTTCTTCGAGAAATTTGAGACCGCGAAAATGCGCGCTGCGCGGTGCAGCGTGCGCTTGGTCATCTCGAAGTGAAAAGTACGCTTGAACCATGAAGCGCTGTTCACCTTGTAAAGATGATCGAGCAGATCGTGAACGGTTACAACGTAGGGGCAGGGTACCGATTGCGGTTTCCAGAAGAGATGGGGGACATGCAGTAGGTCGCACCCGTGGTGATTCAGGATGCGATTGAGCTCAAGATAGCTGTTGAGAGAGAAATCGTTGGGATGCGTGGGAACGGTAATGAAGTTCGGCGGCAGCGGCTCAATGTCACCCAACCGGCCTGGAATGCCCAGCAGAAAGTATTCCGTGGCGTGGTCGAGCCGCGCGAGGGTGCGGATGGCGTTGCGGGTATAAGTCCCCACCCCGAATTCGCTGATTCGCCGGATGTCGATTGCGACACGCACAGCCTAGTTTAAACCGCTAATTCAACTTCGGATCACAGAAGCTAGCGGTATCGGATGGTGCCTGAACTGGCAGACGATGTTATCCGGCGGAGAGAGACCGCAACGCAACCCGGCTGCCGGATTTAAGGCTCAGGTACGCACCCTCAATCAGCCATCCCTTTTCGGCAAAGAGATTTTGAAAGGGACGATTTCTAGGCTGGCCGGACCTCCAGCCGCCCGCTGTGGCAGTGACTTACGAGGATGCCACCAGGGCGGAGCCCGCGTACGAGCGCATCCAGAGCCGGGCCGGGCTCATGAATCATGGCCAATGCACGCACCGAGCGTAACCACCGGATCATGGGTAACGAGCAATACGAAACTCATTCGGTCGCAGTGTCAGTTTCTTGTTGGCCGACCATTGGACATAATGCGTAAAGGCCGCGCGCTTCACCGCTGCGACATCCACCTCAGCGGCGCAGAAGAGCGCGACCTAAATTCGTCTGGGCACATACTCAGCCTCGCATTGCGGTGTGCCCCGAAATCTGAAACATTGTCTGTGTGCACGAGGATTCTATTGCTAAATAGCTCGAGAACGTCGAATTAGCAAAAGCGTCTGATCGTCAGTTTGCTTGCCGTGTTGAAGCGCCCGCTGTCTCAGCCGACTAGCAATCTCGGGCAGGGGAGCGCCCGCACTCTGGATCAATACAGATTTCAGCGGCTGCAAACCCAGATCGCAATCGTGATCATCGACAACCTCAGTCATTCCGTCAGTAAGGAAAACAAACACGTCTCCAGGTCCACAGGACATTTCCGAAACCTCGAACGGCACATCGCTGATTAGAGCGACTGGGAAGTTCGAGACCCACCGCTCGTTCACCGTGCCTGCGAGGCGATCGAAATGAAGAATCGGCACATGGCCGGCGGTTGCGAGTTCCATATTGGGCCCTGTGTAATTCAAGAAGGCGAACGTCACGTACATGTTCGGAGCGCTGAGCGGCAGCAGGACCTGATTTAGTGCCGAAAGGAAACCAACGTGTCCAACGGCGGCGAGCCTGGTTCTTGCCGCGCTCTTCACCATAGTCATCAGTACTCCCGCGGGTACGCCATGTCCCGAGACATCGGCAACGTAGGCAAACCAACCATGGTCGTGCTGAACGACATCCACCAAATCACCACTTACTTCGCCGCTGGGCCAGGAGCAACCGTAAAATTCGAACGGATCCACAACCGTGTTGATTTCCGGTACCAGACTGCGGTGGATTGCGCCTGCAAGACGCATTTCGGTCAAGGTGCCGTAATAGCGCCCGCCTTCTGTGCTGAAAAAGTAAAGGAATAGCGAGTATCCCGCTATGATTAAAACGACGGCGGCTACCGCATTGAAAAACGCGTAGCGCTCGAAAGTGGCGAACCGTAGTGCAGGAAAGCTTCCGCCCTTCCGGAAGATGGTCGTCATCGAGATGTTCGCGACGGCCTGTAAGCAAGCGACGACGCCCATCGCCTTGTACATGCGTCGTGTACCTGTAACCGCCCAGAGAGTAGCGGCAAGTCCGTTCACGAGGGCGAAACAGAGGTTCGAAGTCAAATTGGTTTGGCCGAAGGAGACTGTGCCGAAGATGAAGCTGAACGAGGCGAAGAGGCAGAAGACAGCGCCCAAGAATCGTGCGGTAGAGAGTGCGGGTAGCTGTTTCCAGTACTCAGCATCCTGTCGCCAGCCCGTAGCCATCTCCACAATTCTAGAGTGGTTACGCTAAATATCCGAGCCCTGGCATACCGCAGTTACAAAACTGCCCCCTCGCACCTGGACCGGCGAGTGAAGCGATCCCTGGATGACACCTGTACCTGGGTGTGGATGCTCTGGGCAGTCTGAGGAGGATTACGAAATCTGTGACCTCACGATGACACGCGGCCGAAGCTTTGCGAACCAGGAGGTTCCCCAGTTCCAACTCAGCAAGACAACAACGATCAGAGGCAGCAAGAGCGGCATGTCGAAAATCAGAGTGATCGAATGATGACCTAGGTGCAAGAGCATCGTGATCTGCATGCCCATTCTCCTTGCCCGTTCTTAGAGCGGACTTTCAGCCTTGAGTTCGTCGATCATCCGCTGCAGACAACGCCCGGCCCGCACGTTCATCTTCCAGATTAGGTAGAACATGCCTGCGATGACCACGTCCATTAATGCCAGTCCGAGCCATGCCGCCGGACGCGGAGACCTGATCGCGGACCAAACGGTGTAGACCAAGAGCCCCGGAATCAGCGGGGCCAGATACCAAGACCAGACAGTATTCACCGCCTCGCGCTGCCGCTCCAATTCCGTGCGATAGAACTGCAGGCTGGTCAATGAGCTGACCTCCATCGGCATGCTCTTCACCGATCCTTTGCGATGAAGCTGCACTACCATCCACGCCAGGCCCGCGATCAACAAGCCGAACGTGACCCGAGCAAACACGTCCCGAGCTGTGACAAGAAAGTATCCGAGTGGGACTGCTGCGATGACTGCGGCGACGTACTCGCGAACATTCCTCCACAGGATTTTCCGTTCGAATTTGGCGGCGCGCTTGCGAATGATCTCAGCAGACATGGTGATCCCCTCCACGGGCTGGTCCTGCCAGAGTTTCTGCGCGGGATTTCGTAGTTCATTCGTCATCGTGTCTCCCCTTGCTGAAACTGGCGTGCCAACAGGTTCTTGATGCGGTGAATCTTGACAGCTACGTTTCCCAGCGATAGTCCTGTAATTTCAGAAATTGCTGCTGCATCGTGCCCTTCGAGATACGACAGGATCACGTGGCGATCCAGCGGCTTTAGGCGTTGAATCATGCTTATCAAGCGGTCGAGAGCCTGACTGCGATCGGCGGCTTGCAGGATATTGTTTCCGTCGGGCATGTTTTCCAGTTCTTCAAGTCCCACCAGCGCCTGCGATCGCGCTCGGCGTTGGCGCAGTACATGTGAAGCGGCGATGTTGTGAGCAACACGGTAAATCCAGGTGCGAAGGGAACAGCGGCCGTCAAAGGTTGAAAAGCTCCGCCAGAGGGCGATGTGAATTTCCTGTAGGAGATCACGGCAAAGCTCGGCGTCGGCCTCGTAAGCGCGCGCTAGTCTGCCGAGCGCGGCGCCGTAGACCCGCGCAGCATCGTGGTAGAGCTCATCCGGGGTGGAGTCGACGGTCACTGTGGCCCTAACTGTGCTCACATTAAGGTAGTCGGTAGGGCTGGAATTTTCTTACAAAGAAATCTGCGCTGTGGCTATAACCGCGATGCGGAACCGAGGCAGCCGCGCTCCGCCTGGGTCTTGCCGGCCCCCTCAGATTCTGATTGAGCGACGGGCTAACCGGAAGTCACCTCTTGCTAACAGGGCGGAGGGATTACGCCTTCACCGCCTCAAGATGCTTCGCGCGGCGAGAAGCGTACAGCGGGAACTGCTCGGCCAACTCCAGCACCTGGCGGCGGATCTTTTCGAGCACCGCCTTGTCGGTGCGATGTTGCAGCGCCTCGGCGATCCACTTGCCGATCTGGCGCATTTCGGGCTCTTTCATGCCTCGGGTGGTGAGCGCTGGAGTCCCGATGCGGATGCCGCTGGGCTTCATCGGTGGATTGGTGTCGAACGGGATAGCGTTTTTGTTCACGGTGATGCCGGCATCGTGCAACGCATTCTCGGCTTCGCTGCCCAACATTCCTTTTGCGAAGACATCGACCAGCATCAGATGTGTGTCGGTGCCGCCGGAAACGACGCGGAAGCCCTCGTCGGCCAGCGTATGTGCCAGCACCTTCGCGTTGGCGACGATCTGGCGGGCGTAGTCCTTGAAGTTCGGCTGTAAGGCCTCCTGGAAGCACACTGCCTTGGCGGCGATGATGTGCACCAGCGGTCCACCTTGCATGCCGGGGAAGACGACCTTGTCGATTGCCGCGGCGTGCTCTGGCTTGCTGAGGATGAGACCAGCGCGCGGGCCGCGCAGCGTCTTGTGCGTGGTCGTCGTAACCACATCACAGTGTGGGACGGGTGAAGGATGTACGCCACCGGCAACGAGCCCGGCAAAGTGCGCCATGTCCACGAGGTAGTATGCGCCAACCTTGTCGGCGATTTGGCGCATGCGGGCGAAGTCAATGATGCGCGGATAAGCGCTGCCGCCGCCGATGATCAGTTTTGGCTTGTGGTCATTGGCCAGTTTCTCGACTTCGTCATAGTCGATGGTCTCGGTTTCCTTGGTCACGCCGTAGGGAACGATCTTGTAGGTCTTGCCTGAGAAGTTCAGAGGATGGCCGTGCGTGAGGTGTCCGCCGTGCGCGAGATTGAGGCCGAGAACAGTGTCGCCGGGTGCGATAAGCGCGGCGTAAGCGGCCATGTTCGCGGTCGAGCCGGAGTGTGGCTGCACGTTGGCGTGCTCGGCTCCGAAGAGCTGCTTGGCGCGGTCGCGGGCGAGGTTCTCCACCACGTCGGTAAACTCGCATCCGCCGTAATAGCGCTTGCCGGGATAGCCTTCTGCGTATTTGTTGGTGAAGACCGAACCGGCGGCTTCGAGCACAGCCTCGCTAACGAAGTTCTCGGAGGCGATCAGCTCGAGGCCTTCGTGCTGGCGGCGCTCTTCGTTGGCTATGGCTTCGCCGACTTGCGGATCGACTTCGGAGATGGGAAGTTCCCGGGGATTGGTTGGCATGATGGCGTCCTTGTGTGGGTGCAACCAGTCATTGTAGCGCGGAGTCCGCACAGAGATTTTGGCGGGAATCGAAGCAGCAGATTTCGCACGGTGATCACGGAGGACCAGAGGAAATTGAATTCAGGACCTCTATGCCTCCGTGTCTCGGTGGTTGATTTTTAACCCGCAAACGCTTTCGCCAGGAAGCGCGAGATGTGCCAGGCGTCCATGTATTTGTAAGGTGTTTCACCGAGAGAGTAGTGGCCGCAAGGAAGGGCCTTGATGGTTGTGTCGAGGCCGCGCTTGAGAAATTCGCTTGCTGCCTGCATGGAAAATTCCGGGAGGAAGGTGAGGTCGTAGCGACCGTAGATCATCAGCGACTTCTTGGGCGAGCGCTCGAATTTGTCGAAATATACGATCGGGCTGATGGCCATCCACACGCGCCGCAGATCTTCATGTGTGAGCAAGGCCTCGACGCTTTGGCGGATGTGGCGGGTGGACTGCCCTGTCCATACAACGTCGCCGAACGTCGTCGAGGCGTGGTTGAAAACCGCGACCTTGATGCGCGGGTCGTGCGCGGCGGCGATGAAGGCATAGCAGGAGCCGAGGCTGGTACCGACGATGCCGAGCTTGGTGTAGCCGCGCTGCCCGAGCCAGTCGAGGCAGGAGCGAATGTCGGCGATGCCCTGGTGGACTGAGTCGATGGTGCGGCCGATGTTGGCGGAAACTGCGTAGTCAGCGCGGGTGAGGCCGTGCGGACGGCGGATGTCGTGATAGGGCATGCTCATACGCAGGGCTGAGATGCCCAGCAGATTGAAGATCTGGCACAGGCCGTTGTGGCTGATGCCGTCGGCATTCCACTGCGGCAGGACGACAACTGCACGGTGGCCCTTCGCCGGAAACCACCGAGCGTTCATCAAGTTGTTTTCGGGATAGGGCGACTCGACCGCCGACGTGAAACGCAGGAACTGCCCGTATGACTCTTTCAGTTGCTTCTTCGGCGCTTCGCTGCCGGTGTGGAAGAGTTCGACGCGGCGATGCTCGATGCGGAAGTCGGTGGGTACGTTGTAAGTGTAATAGTCGTCGCTGTTGGCAACGATGCGATCATTGACTGCGGCCCAAAAGGCGAGATTGGCAGCGGTGTCGCTGGCGTTGGCAGGGAGCGGAGTTTGGCCGACTACAGGCCAGCCTCGAACGAACTCGTTGCCCCACTCAAACGGACGCACCACGCGGTTGTTGTCGCGCGAGGTCATGCGCGTTTCCCAGTTGTGTATCCAGCGCCGGTAAGACTCTCGCATCGGTACTTCTATTTTAGGGGAGAAAAGGGCGCCGTGATGACGAAAGCCCAATGAATGCAAGACGTTGAGCAGCGAACGGTAACCGGGAGTGGGTGAGCGGAAAGGAAGGAGGGGTACCCGCCCCTACCGACGAAATTCCTTGGTTTGTTGAGGGTAGCGGGATTTGCGGGCAAGCTAGAAAACCAGGGAGCAACCCGTAATGCACTCATTGCAAATGGCTTAGAGGTAGATGGAGGACAGAAAAAAGAACTGTTGTCCAGGAATTCGACGACACCAAAGAAGGTAGTCATAACAGCCTCCGAAGAACGGGCCGGAACGCCTCACCTTTCGCTTTTCGCCCCTGCTCCTCGGCTTCGCCCACCGCGCTTCGCAAAAGCCGGGTGCCAATCTGTGCGCTCTCCATCGAATCCCATGTCTGCAGAAGATGGCAGAAGATGGCAAATGTGGGCCGTCCCGGGATTCAGCACAATGTGTCCCAGCCTAGGGCCGAACGAAGGCGATAAGGGTGGGTCACCCCAATTCTGAGTTTGCTTTGACGCGACTCACATGAGGGGCACGACCTATAATTTCGATCTCAGGATTCCCTTTCAACGATGGCTGCTCCCACGCAATCCGCTGGCAGGCCCCCGCGTCGGCCGGACGAGCTGACCGCAAAAGTCTCGCCCATCATGGAGTGGGTTGACCGGTTCTGGAGGCGCGTGACCGAAGGCATGCGCGCCGATGAACTTTGGCGCTCGTTCATCACGGATGCACGTTCCAGTTATCGGCTGTACTCGAAAGAAGTGGAACAGGAGCGCATGGCGGGCGTTCCCAAAGCTAAACATTTTCTGCGCCTGGTGGGACGGTTCTTCTGGGCCGTGCTGGAGAAGCTGACGCCGGCAAGGCGTGTGATCCTGCTGGTGGCCCTGGTTTTTCTGCTTAGCCCAACCGTCAACGTCAACTGGCCAAGCCACGGCGACGAGTTCCGTGCGGAAGGTCTCTTCGCGGATGCACATTTTTGGGGTGGATTGCTGATGTGTGCTCTGCTGATCATGGAAGTGGGCGATCGCGTGGTGATGAAGCGAGATCTGCAGATTGCCAAAGAAATTCAGACCTGGCTGCTACCGGCGGCGTCTCCTCTGATTCCGGGCCTGCAAGTAGCGTTTTCGACCAAGCCGGCGAATACGGTGGCCGGCGATTATTACGATGTGTTTCCGCGAACCGCCGCGGACGGGCGCACTACGTACGTGTTTGCCATGGCAGATGTCGCAGGCAAGAGCATTCCGGCGGCGCTGCTGATGGCCACTATTCAGTCGAGCTTGAAGACGCTTGCCGCGGCGCCTCTGACATTGTCAGAGCTGGTGCAGCGAATGAACGTTTACGCGTGTAGCAACAGCCAGAACGGACGGCGATTCACCACCGCGTTTGTCGCCGACTACGATCCGGCAACGAGAACGATGGTTTACGTGAATGCCGGGCATAATCCTCCGATCCTGCGGAGGCGATCGGGCGCGATCGAGAGGCTCCAGGCAGGTGGAATTCCGCTGGGCATTCTAGAGACGACTCCGTATGCGGCAGACTCGGTTGTATTCGAGGAGGGGGACTGGCTGGTCGTTTTTACAGATGGGGTTGTCGAGGCGGAGAACATCAACAGGGAGGAGTACGGGGAGCAGCGGTTGCTTTTGGTAGTTCAGATGGGTGCGGAGCTCGCGTCCGAACAGCTCCTGGGTAACATTACGAGCGATCTCGATCGCTTTGTCGGCGGTGCGCCGCAGCATGACGATGTTACGTGCATGCTGGTGAAATCAGTAGGCAGCGGTCAGTAATCAGTTGTCAATTCAGTGGTTAGTTGGTGGACAGTGCCTAGAAAGGGCCCTTCGCTTTTCGCAATTTACTCTTGGTATCCAAATCGCCGTTTATTCCACGGATTTTTGCAGAAGGCCCGCGGCTCCCGCAAGGTTGGGGAGAAGTTCGGTCGGAAAACCGTGCCGCTGTTGTAAGTAAGCTGGATCGTTGTAGGTGAGCCACACTTGGCCGACGCCGTCCTCCCAGATCAGCGCCTTCAGGGGAAGATCGATAGCCAGGGTAGGCGCGGCTTGCATCAGCGGCGTTCCCGCCTTGGGGCTCCCGAAAATCAGTAGCTTGGTGTTGTGCATCTTCAAGCCTACTTTTTCCGCTTCGCCGCTATGGTCGATGCGGGCGAAGATGGATAAGCCCTTCTCCCGCAGCAGCGTTTCCAACCGGGTCATCGTTTCCTGGACCGAATATTTGCTCGCGAGTGTGATGAGGCCGTGGATCGCTGAGTCGGACATGAGTTCAACCTTCTCGAGGGAAGATTTCAGGGCATCGAGTTGGATGAATTCGATGGACGCAAGGGTGAAGAAATTCTCCTCACCTAGCCTTGGCCAAAAATAGGCAAAGGATGGGGCACCCACAAAAAGTGTTGTGGCCCAACTAAAATGTGAGAATGGATTCTCCATCCTGGGATGCGGTGATTTTTGATTACGGCGGTGTGCTCTGCTATCCGCCGACTCGCGAGGACGTTGCGGAATACGCGCGGAGTAGCGGGCTGGACCATGAATTGTTCTACAAACTCTATTCGCAAACTCGCGAATACTATGGGCGCTCGGCCGATGGATATGCCGACCACTGGAAGCGACTAGCCGACGCCGCTGGCGCGGACATCCCAGAGGCGGTGATTGCTCAGTTCATTGTCAAGGAGTCCGGTCTGTGGACCCGACCCAATGACGAGACACTTGCACTGGCGCGTGACGTGCGGGCGGCGGGACGCAAGATCGCAATCCTCTCCAACATGACGTTCGATCTGCTCCGTGTCTTGCGACCCAAATTCGATTGGCTGAGGGAGTTCGACGTAACGGTCTGGTCATGCGAGCACGGCTGCGCCAAGCCGGATGAAAGCATCTATCTCTCGTGCCTGGGAGCGTTGGGTTGCGAATCGAGTGGCGCGTTGTTCTTCGATGACCGCGAGCGAAATGTCGAAGGAGCGAGGCGGTTGGGAATCGATGCTCACGTATTCGAATCTGCTGCCCAGGCGCGCTCGGTGATCGAGCGTGGCTTGCAACTGGCCTAAAGACTGACGGCGTCAGACAGTCAGGGGAAAGGGGTCGTTGTGGCGTCGTCGCCAATCGAATCAACAAGAGAGGCCAGCAAAAAAACGGAATCGACATGGGCGATTTTTCGCCACATTTTGCGTCATCGCCTGCTCATTACGGCTGTGAGAAGTTTCCTGCGGCACGACGGCATGACATCTTCAGCCGCGCTCGCTTTTTACTTCCTGATGTCCCTGCTTCCGTTTCTGATTTTCCTGGCGAGTGCGCTGGCGCTGCTGCCCATCCCCCACCTGGCAACCCGGATGGTGAAGCTGGCTCGGCACTTTGCTCCAGCTGAAACCATGCCGGTGATGGAAAGCATGCTGACCTCAACCATGCGTAGCAGTGGGAAGCTATTGTCGGCGGGTTTCCTGTTGACGATCGTTGCCGCGTCCAACGCGTTCGCCGCAGCCAATCAATCGCTGCATACCATCTTCGAGAAGGGGACTCCGGGGAGCTTCTGGAAGAGCCGGATGAAAGCGATATCGATAACGTTCGCTATTGGAGGGTTGACAACCGTGGCGCTGAGCGCCATGCTGCTGGGCCCGCATTTTGGTCAGATACTCGAGCACATTTTCGGAATCAATCATAAGGTGGTTTGGATTTGGCCGGTCATGCGCTACGTGCTGGCAGTGGGAGGCGCCCTGGCATCGTTAGAGATGATCTATTACATGGGGTCGGGCCGAAGCCATTCGTTCGGGAAGCAGTTGCCGGGAGCCTTTTTTGCCGTGCTGGTCTGGTTTTCGAGTTCTGCATTACTAGGAATCTACCTGCGACGCTTCGCCTACCTCAACGCCATGTACGGGGCGCTGGCATCGTTCATCGTGTTGATGATCTGGCTGCAGATTACGGCCATCGCAATCCTGTTGGGGGCGGAGTTGAACGTGGCCCTGGCGAAAGTCAAAAATTCACTGGAAAATTCAACCGGGGAGGCTGTACGGGACCGATGAATCCTCGCACAAAGCGTGAATCATCTAAGTTTGAGAGCAAGCCGCGGATAGCGCCGTTCTGTGATCAGTTTTAGATTTGCGACATGCACATGGATACTCAATGGCAATCCGTGATGGCACGTGATTCGAGGCAGGACGGGCGCTTCGTTTTTGCGGTAAGAACGACAGGCGTGTACTGCCGTCCGTCTTGCCCCAGCCGCCGTCCGCGGCGAGATTCGGTGGAGTTCTTCGCCGATGCCAAGCAGGCGGAGCTGGCCGGCTACCGTCCGTGTCTGCGCTGCAAGCCCACGCAGATATCAACGCAGGTGCGGGCGGTTACGAAGGCACGGCGGTTACTCGACAGCGCGGAGCGGATTCTGACGCTGGCGGAGTTGAGCGCGGCCGCAGGAGTGAGTCCGTTCTACCTGCAAAGGATTTTCAAGCGAGCTACGGGACTGAGTCCTCGCGAGTACCAGTCGGCGCGCCGGATGAGTAATGTGAAGCAAGGATTGCGCAAAGGAGCAAACGTGACTACCGCTTTGTATGACGCAGGATTCGGCTCGTCGAGCCGGCTCTATGAAAAATCAACACAGCATCTTGGGATGACTCCGGGGGCCTATCGGAGAGGCGGAAGCCGGGAGCAGATTTCGTACTCCATAGCGCCGTCTCCGTTGGGACGCGTGCTTTTGGCGGCCACGGCGAAAGGATTGTGTGCGGTGCGCTTCGGCGAGAGTACCGGTGAGCTGGAGCGGAGCTTGCGGCAGGAGTTTCATGCAGCGACGATCATTCGTGACGACGTCGCATTGCAACCCTATTTACAGACGGTGCTGGAGGCGATTTGCGGCGCGCAAGTCTCGATGGATTTGCCGCTCGACATTCGCGCAACGGCGTTCCAGAAGAAAGTTTGGGATGCGTTGCGCAGAATTCCACGGGGCGAGACGCGCAGCTACAGCGACATAGCCAAGGAAATTGGCAAATCGAGTGCGGTTCGAGCCGTCGCGCGCGCGTGTGCCACCAATCCCGTGGCGATCGTGGTGCCCTGTCATCGCGTGATTCGCAGTGATGGCGCATTGTCGGGTTATCGTTGGGGCGTCGATCGCAAGGCAAAATTGCTGGAGCAGGAACGACCGTCAGTGATTCTCCCAACTTCGTAAATTCTCTCCGCTATTGCGCGAGCATAATTCCCAAATTGAGAATCGTGCTCGCGTTTGCTTTTCCTTCCTCAATCCCGTCATTTATACTCGCCTGTTTTGATGGAGTGCGGCGAATGTTGCTGACTCCTGTTGGCGAGTTTCGGTTGGAATCCAGCGATAGGCAGCAGATGCTTTCGGGCATTTGGGCAAAATCATGGCTGCCCTTGAAATTGAGCGCGGCCTAAGGAGTGCAGGGTGAAGATCCTGGTTTGCATGAAGCAGGTTCCGCAGAAAGATGCTCCACTGAAATTGAATGAAAGCGCGACCTGGATTCGCGAGGATGTTTCCTACGAAGTGAACGAGCCTGACGCTTACGCTCTGGAAGAGGCGCTGCGTCAGAAAGAAAAACACGGCGGCGAGGTGGTCGTCATTACAAGCGGCCCCGCCCGCGCACAGCAGGTGCTTCGCGAGGCTCTGGCCAAAGGAGCCGATCGCGCCATTCATCTTGAAGGCGATGCTTTCCTCCGACTGGATGCCTTTAACACTGCGAAAGCTCTGGCCGCAGCGATTAAAAACGAGAACTTCGATCTCATATTCACCGGATTGCAGTCCGACGATTACGGCTTCGCGCAGACCGGCGTGGTATTGGCGGAGCAGCTGGGATGGTCTCACGCGACCATCATTATGCACATCGAGAAGATGGACTCTGGCATTCGCGTGAAGCGGGAATTGGAAGCAGGATACTTTCAGTTTGTAGAGATGCCGCTGCCGGCGGTGCTGACGATTCAGTCGGGAATTAACAAGCTGCGCTACGCTACGCTGATCGGCATCAAGCAGGCGAAGAATAAGCCACTCAGGAAAGTGACGCTTGACGAAGTAAAGTCTGGGCTGGGCGAGAACCTGCAGAAGATTGAAAAGCTATACATACCGCAGAAGACGAAGAAAACGGAAGTGATCGAAGGCCCTCCAGCAGAAGTTGCCAAAAAGCTCGTGGACAAGCTGCGGAATGAAGTCCATGTTTTGTGAGAAGCAGACAACTCTTGTAGGGGGCTGAGGTATCTCGCAAGCAGGAGGCGATGATGCCAAGCAAAGAAGAGATTCGGGAACGCGCTCGGGGATACATGGTTGTAGGCTGGATTTTAGTGGCTTTTGCGTTCCTGGTTTTGTTTTTCGAACCATCGTCGGTGCAAACCGGAAGGAAATGGATCCCGGGCATTGCCGCGGCATTGTTCGTGATCGGTCTGCTGCTAAACATCTACGGCCATCGGCTGTGGAGGCACATCTTCTGAGTTTTCAACCGGTCCGCTCTGCTGGCCGCGAGTGAAGAGGAGTGTGTGTGAGCAAGAAGAATGTACCGGCGGTCGCGATACTGGGTGAAGGAACGGACTGAAAATGGCAGAAATGATTCTGGTGGTTGTAGAGCAACGCGAAGGCAAGCTGAATCGCGTTTCCTGGGAGACCCTGAAGGGCGCGCAAGCACTGGCCGAGCAAACTGGGTGGACTCTGGAAGCTGCCGTCGCAGGCAGCGGAGTCAACGCGATAGCCACTGAAGTTGCCGCGAAGAAGGTTGCGAAGGTCTATGACCTCGAATCAACCAAGCTTGAACCTTACACGCCCGACAGCTTCTCGTTCGCCCTAAAGGGCTTCATCGACCAGAAGCAGCCCAAGCTGGTGCTGATGCCGCATACCTATCAGGTGCGCGACTTTGCGCCGAAGCTCGCCACTGCACTGAACCGTGCTCTGATCAGCGACGCAATCGGGTGCAAATACGAAGGTGGGAAGCTGCTTTTCACCCGTCCGATGTTCCAGGGAAAATTCGTGGCCGATGTTGCTTTTACCGGCGATGCTCCTTATTTCGCGACGTTCCAGGCGGGCGCGTTCCGCGGCGATCAGGTCGAGGAGGGAAGCGCTGCAGCTGCGGTAGAAACGGTCAACATCGAGATTCCCGACGGAGTGGTCCGCAATAAGCCCGAAGCTCCCTTCAAGGAGGCCAAGCAGGCCATCGATCTTACGCAGGCGGAGATTATTGTCTCTGTCGGCCGCGGCATCAAGGAGCAGAAGAATATCGAACTGGCGCAACAACTGGCCTCCGCATTAGGCGGAGAAATTGCCGCGTCGCGTCCGATATGCGACTCGGGATGGCTCCCCATGGACCGCCAAGTGGGTTCGTCGGGACAGACCGTGGCTCCGAAACTCTATCTTGCATTGGGCATCAGCGGCGCCATCCAGCATGTGGTGGGAATGAAGGGGTCGCGTAGCATTATCGCTGTGAACAAGGATTCGGAGGCTCCTATCTTCGAAATTGCGGATGTCGCAGTCGTGGGGAACCTGTTCGACATTGTGCCGCCACTCATCGAAGAAGTCAGGAAGGCCAAGGGCATTTAACTTGAATCGTTCGGGAACGAGTTCTACCCGCCTGGGAGAATCTTCGCTCGTGTTGTTTTGCGTTGAATACCGCAGGGCTGTCAGGGAGTCCGGCCGATGATGGTCTTTCGCAAACCACTTTTGAATGTCGAACGTCCGCAGATGGAAGCGGATATCGTCATCGTCGGCGGAGGTCCCGCGGGAATGGCTTGCGCACTTCGGTTGTCGCAGTTGATCGACGAGCACAACGCAAAGCGTCCGGATGCCGCGCTGTCAAAAGACAACATCTACGTGCTGGAGAAGGCGCGCGATGTCGGCGCCCATTGCCTCTCGGGAGCCTTGCTCGATCCCCGCTCCATGCGCGAGCTGCTGCCGGGCTTTGAGAAGGAGGCCCCGCTCGATGCGGCAGTGGTACAAGAAGCGGTTTATTTCCTCACCCGGAATGGCAAGTTCAAACTTCCGATCACGCCGCCTCCGCTACGCGATCACGGTAATTACGTAATTTCGATCAATCGGTTTACGAAGTGGTTGGGCAGCAAAGTGGAAGAGGCGGGCATCACCGTCTTCACGGGATTCGCCGGGACGGAGCTTCTGTTTGAGAAGGGCCGGGTGCTGGGAGTTCGGACCGACGATAAAGGTGTCGATAAGAACGGGGAGCAGAAGTCCAATTTCGAGCCCGGCTACGATCTGAAAGCCAAAGTTGTAATTCTGGCGGAAGGAAGCCGCGGCTCGCTGGCGAAGCAACTCATCAACCGGTTCCTGCTCGACAACGAACGCAATCCGCAGACCTACGGCGTGGGTGTCAAAGAGCTCTGGGAGCTGCCTGCGGGGAGGATTGCCGCGGGCGAAGTCATCTACACCATGGGCTATCCCCTAACTTTCCATGAGTACGGTGGCGCATGGATTTATGGTTCGCGCGACAACCTGGTTTCGCTGGGCTTCGTTACGGGTTTGGATTACGCCGATCCGCGCATTGATCCCCAGCGTGTGTTGCAAGAGTTCAAGAAGCATCCCTTCATCGCAAACCTACTGGAAGGCGGGAAGATGGTCCGCTACGGTGCCAAGTCACTCCCCTATGGCGGGTGGTGGTGCATTCCCCCTGTGGCGGGCGATGGCTGGATGATTGTCGGCGACTCGGCCGGATTTCTGAATTCACAGCGTCTGAAGGGAATTCACCTCGCCATCAAGAGTGGGATGCTGGCCGCAGAGACGGCCTTTGAGGCGATGACGAAAGATGACTACTCGCTGGGCGTCCTGGACACCTTTCAAGATCGGGTTGAGAAGAGCTGGATTAAAGAAGAGCTATGGCCGGTGCGGAACTTCCATCAGGGATTCGACCAGGGTTTCCTTTCAGGAATGTTTCACGCCGGGGTTCAGCAGATTAGCGGCGGCCGCGGGTTGCGCGCTCACTACTGCAACCATGCAGGTCACGAGCGGATGAAGTATCTGGCGGATCTTCCTGCTGATGGCGGCGCCGCGGCGCACATTATTAGTGCGGCAAAGGGCGACGGGAAGCTCACCTTCGACAAGCTGACCGACGTCTATTACTCCGCGACGAAGCACGAAGAGGACCAGCCGGCGCACCTGGTCATTCACGACACCAACATCTGCAATGAACGATGTGTGCATGAGTACGGCAATCCGTGCCAGAACTTCTGTCCTGCCAACGTATACGAGATGGTGGAAGCTAGCGACACCCCAAGCGGCAAGCAGATTCACCTGAACGCTTCCAATTGTGTTCACTGCAAGACGTGCGACATCATGGATCCCTATCAGATCATCACCTGGGTTCCACCGGAAGGGGGAGGCGGGCCGAATTATGAGGGAATGTAAGCGAGAGCTTTATTGTCGCCTTGACCTTTCGCTTCTGTGCAACGCGTCCCGGCCCGACTGCGACGCGTTCTTGTTGGCATCCTCCTCGAGCCTGGCACATCTATAACTGGCACATCTATAATGAGTATGTTGTTTCCGACCTCCGCGGCCTAACGGAGTACCCATGGCTGCGGTGGCGGTGTCCCGCTGAGCGGGACCGAGGGTGTGGAGGGAAACGTCTACGCCTCCCGTGCTTGGAAAGGAAACGGCGTGGCGGATGTCCTGCCGAGTCTGCTTACCTTTCTGCACCGAAACAGCCGAAACCGATTCAGAGAAACACCTTTTGCCGCTGATCGACAGTTACGGCCGCGACATTCACGACCTGCGGATCTCCATCACCGACCGCTGTAACTACAAGTGTGTGTATTGCCGTTCGGGAAATAACGGACCGTCGTTTCCCGAGATGCTCATAGCCGACTACCTGCGCATGGTGCGGGTGTTTGTGAGGCTAGGGATCACCAAGGTCCGGCTGACCGGCGGTGAGCCGCTGTTGCGTCGCGGGCTGGTGGAGATGGTACGAGAACTGGGCGAGATGCGAACCTTAGCCGGCAAGCCGCTCGATATCGCAATCACGACCAACGGCCATCTGCTGGCAGAACTTGCTCAGCCGCTGCGGGATGCTGGGCTTAGTCGCGTAACGGTTTCCATGGATGCCGTCGAGCCGCAGCACTTTGCGCGGATCACGCGTGTCCCGAATGGCCATGAGCGCGTGCTGGCGGGGATTCGCGCTGCCCAGAAGGCAGAGCTGAATCCGGTGAAGGTGAATTGCGTGCTGCTACGGGGGTTCAACGACGATCAGATTATCGGCTTCGGCCGCTTCGCCCGAGAGGAGGGTGTGGTCGTCCGCTTCATCGAGTTCATGCCGCTTGAAGAGGACCGCGTCTGGTCGCCTGAAATCGTGGTCACGCTCGATGAAATCGTGCGGCGCATGGCCGAGTTCATGCCGCTGCGCGAAATCGAACATGCGCGCAGCGAGACGGCACGCCGGTACGTGTTCGAAGACGGCGTCGGCGAGATTGGAATCATTGCTCCGGTATCGCACCCCTTCTGCGGACACTGCAGCCGCATTCGGGTGACGTCGGACGGCAAGATTCGCACTTGCCTGTTTTCGGTGCGCGAGCATGACCTTGCAGGGCTAATGGCCGAGGGTGCTTCCGATACCGAAATGGTGGAATTCATCCGAAGCGCTGTGAATCACAAGGAAGCGCGCCACCATATTGGCGAGCCGGGATTCGTGCCGGCATCGCGAACGATGGTCCACATTGGGGGCTAGCTGTCAGCCGGCAGCTTTCAGCCACCAGTTATCAGCCGTCAGCAAATGGCATTGCCCGCCGGCGACTTGCACAAATATTACTGTCGCGTAACAATATGGAACGGATTCCGGCTGTACCTGGGTTGACTTACGCTGCCGCGTCGGGGTGACGCGGTTATCGTTTTTGTAACAAACCGAGCAACCTCGGCATCTATTGAGTTGTAAGAGAAGCGTCAACTGAGGCTTCAACATCCCCGTGGGTCGGGGCCGCACAGCGGTCAGTGGATCTACTGGAGCCACAGGCAAGCTTTCAACATCCCCGTTCCGGGTCGTGGTACCTGCAAAATAGGAACTTCGCGGCCGGGACTGAAGGCAGAGACATTAACGTGGCAACTGCACCGATTTCGGAAGCAAGATCCTGCTCACTCGAAAACTATCTTGTACTCCCCGACCACTCGATGGACCAACGCATTCACGAGGCCAAGCAAATCCTGGGCAAAGAGTGTGTGATCCTCGGTCATCACTACCAACGCGACGAAGTGATTCGATTTGCCGATTATCGCGGCGACTCCTACCGACTCTCGCAGATGGCCGCCCAAGCCGAGGGCCGCTATATCGTCTTCTGCGGCGTGCACTTCATGGCCGAGAGCGCTGACATTCTGGCGCGTGAAGGACAAGCGGTTGTGCTCCCGGACCTCAACGCCGGCTGCTCCATGGCCGACATGGCGGACATTACCCAGGTCGAAGACGCGTGGGAGCAGTTCGTCAATCTGGGCCTGACAGACGACGAGGGCAACGGCGTAACCCCCATCACTTACATGAACGCCACCGCCGCCATTAAGGCATTTTGTGGTGAGCGCGGCGGACTGGTCTGCACCTCAACCAATGCCAACAGTGCGTTCGATTGGGCTTTCCGCCGCAACGAGAAGATTTTCTTCCTTCCTGACCAACATCTGGGTCGCAACACCGGCTATGTGCGCGGCATTCCGCTTAACGAGATGGTCGTGTGGGATCCGTACCAGATTCAAGGTGGACAGACCGCCGATCGCCTGCGCAAAGCAAGGGTGATCTTGTGGAAGGGCCACTGCTCGGTGCATCAGCGCTTTTTGCCCGAGCATGTGGACAAGGTTCGAGCGAAGTATCCGGGAATGCAGATCATCGTCCACCCCGAGTGCCGCTGGGAGGTCTGCCAGAAAGCCGACGGCATCGGGTCGACTGACTACCTGATCAAAAAGGTCAAAGAAGCACCGTCGGGCAGCGCGTTCGCGGTAGGAACCGAAATCCATCTGGTCAATCGCCTGGCCAAGGAGCATCCAGATAAGCACGTCATGACACTCGACGATTCAGGCTGCTTGTGTACTACTATGTTCCGCATATCGCCGCAGCACCTGTGCTGGGCGCTGGAGAACCTGGTCGAGGGCAACGTGGTGAATCCGATTAGGGTGAAAGACAGCGTGAAGCGGGGGGCGCGCGTGGCGCTTGATAGAATGCTAGAGATACAGTGATTATTCGTATTCGCCAACGCAGGCGTCCTCGTGAGAGATATTTGCGGCGCATTCCGCGCTTTTGGTCCGATTTGCGCGAATACCGCCGCCGCATGATTGAGCGCCAGAAAGCGGCCAATCAGGAAGAAATCGGCCAGGCAGTTAGCAATATGGAACGTACTTTCACTCTTTCGGAAGCCGAATCGCTTCTTCCGGTTTTGGAATCGCTGCTTCGTTCAGCCATGCAGGCGAAGGCGCTCATCGAGCAAGTCGATGGCGAATTGGAAGCACTAAAGAGCCGCATCTTCGTCAACGGCGGCACCTTCGTCAACGTCCTCGCCGTGAGCCGTCGCAAAGACGAGCGCGAAAAGGCCGTCCAGCGCGCCAAGGACGCCGTGGCTGAAATCGACGCCGCCGGCGTCCAGGTGAAGGACCTCGACACCGGGCTGCTGGATTTTCCTTGCATGGTCGGTGACGAAATCATCCTTCTGTGCTGGAAGCTGGGCGAGCAAGGCATTACTCACTGGCATAACACTACCGAAGGCTTTGCCGGACGCAAGCCCATTGACGAGCGCATCATCCGGGACCAAAAGAAGAGCAATTAGCGCGTCGGCATGATCCAGCTTTCCTCTGCCGGAAAACGTTTCGGCCCCAAACTGCTGTTTGAAAACCTGAACTGGCTCATCACGCCGAATGATAAGGTCGGGCTCGTCGGCGCAAACGGCACCGGAAAATCGACGCTGCTGAAAATCCTCGGCGGCATCGAGACGCTTGACTACGGCTCCATCACCTGCGCCAAGAACACGACATTCGGCTATCTTCCGCAGGACGGACTGAGCCTCGAAGGTCGTACCGTCTTTGACGAGTGCATGTCGGTCTTCAGCGACTTGCAATCAATGGAGCGCGAGATGGAAGAGCTGGCCCATAAGATGGGCGAGCTCGACCCGGCATCGAAAGAGTACGAGCAGGTGGCCGATCGCTTCCACGAGATATCCGGTCACTTCCGTGTGCACGATGGCTACGCACTCGACGCCCAAGTTGGCACCGTGCTCGATGGCCTGGGCTTCCGCAAAGAAGATTGGACGCGCTTCACTGAAGAGTTTTCCGGCGGCTGGCAGATGCGGATTGCGCTGGCGAAGCTGCTGCTGTCGAAGCCGAACCTGCTGCTGCTCGATGAGCCGACCAACCATCTTGATCTCGAAACCCGTAACTGGCTCGAGGAATACCTGCTGCAATATCCGCACTCCTACGTGCTCATCTCGCACGACCGCTACTTCCTTGATGTCACCGTCGATCGCATCATCGAGATCTGGAACAAGGGCGTGCATTTTTACAGCGGCAACTACGAGACGTATTTGGCGCAGAAGCAGGAGCGACGGGATTCGCTGGTGTCCGCGTATAAGAATCAGCGTGAGCGCATCGAGCAGCTTGAGGCGTTCATCAACCGCTTTCGTTATCAGGCGACCAAGGCCAAGCAGGTGCAAAGCCGCGTCAAGGAGTTGGAGAAAATCGAGCGAATCGAGATTCCGCCCGAAGAAAAGACGATTCACTTTACTTTTCCGCAGCCGAATCCTAGCGGGCGAACGGTGGTGGAGTGTGCCGGAGTTGCGAAGTGCTATGGGCGGAAAGAAGTCTTTCGCAACGTAGATTTCACTATCCAGCGCGGAGACCGGGTTGCGCTGGTGGGCGTCAACGGTGCGGGGAAATCGACGCTGATCAAGTTGCTGGCCGGAACCGAGCCGTTGACAGAAGGCACAATGAAGCTCGGTCACAAGGTTGATCCTGATTACTTTGCACAGGACCAGTACAAGGAACTAGATCGGTCGCGCCGCATGCTGGATGACCTCAGCGATGTAGCTCCGCAAAAGGCAACATCGGAGCTGCGCGGGCTGTTGGGCTGCTTTCTTTTCTCGGAGGACGACGTATTTAAGCCGATCGGCGTGCTATCGGGCGGCGAGCGCAACCGTTACGCTTTGGCTCGGATGCTGCTGCACCCGTCGAATTTTCTGCTGCTCGACGAGCCTACCAACCACCTCGACATGCGAGCCAAGGACGTACTGCTCGAGTCGCTGGAAAAGTACAACGGCACGGTAGTGTTCGTCTCGCACGACCGATATTTCATCGACAAGCTGGCGACGCGAGTCTTTGAAATCGGCGACGGCCGTGTGGAGGTGTTTCCCGGCAACTATGAAGACTATCTCTGGCGGAAGCAGCGTCTGGCGGAGGGAGTCGATAGCCAGATCGAGAAAGCTGCGAGTGCTCCCACGTTGTCCGACGTCCCGGGTTATGAGCCGCCGAAGCCTGACACGCGCAAGCGGATGAACCCCATCAAGCTGAAGCAAATGCAGGATCGCCGCCAGCAGCTTGAGTCAGAAATTGCCGACCTGGAGCAGGGGATCGCAGATTGCGAGCGCGAGTTGCAGGCGTTTGTCAGCGCCGAGGAGACGCAGCGCCAGACGGACTTGCTCGCGCGACATCGATCCAACCTGGCAACCCGAATGGCGGAGTGGGAAGAGCTGTCGCAAACGCTGGAAACCAGTGGCTAGTGGTCAATGGCTGGTGAACCAGGCCAAGCGGTGGAAAGCGCACCGGGTAGGGGTGCTTCGACTCGATCGCCAAGAGCAGACCTCGCTCGGGATGCAAACCGTCAGGTTTCACATCTCCTTAGGTGGTAAACCGCATTAGCCACCAGCCACTGAGTTACGGTTTCTTGCCCTCCAGCCACTCCGGCTTGAACTCCGTGTTTGCCAGCCAGCTAATCGGCTCAATCATCGACGCAATCGCATTGTCCATGTGGGAGAAATCAATTTTGTCGATGGTGTCGGTCGGCTGGTGATAGTCCGAATGCAGCCCGTAGCTGGATACGGTCTGCGCCACGATACTTTCTTCGGCGAATGGGTAATTGTCTGAGCGCATAAAGAATCTTTCTCCAGGGTGCGGATCTGCTACCAGCTTCGCGCCATGCTTCGCCAGCTCGGGCCCAAGGTCGGTGCGGTCCCATCCCGTTAGCCACAAATGGTCGGGTTTAACTTTGGGATCGGGCCGGCCGATCATCTCGAACTCCAGGTTGGCGACGATCTGTTTGAGCGGGAATGTCGGGTTCTTCAGGAAGAAGCGTGACCCGGTCATGCCCGCTTCCTCGCTACCCCACAGAGCAAAGACGACGGCGCGCTGGGGCTGCGGCTCATAGGCAAGCACGCGTGCCAGCTCCATGACTGCGACGGTGCCTGAAGCATCGTCGTCGGCGCCAGGATATGTCTTTCCGTCTTCGACTCCGAGATGATCCAGGTGGGCGCTGAGCAGGACGATTTGGTCTTTCTCGGTGGTGCCTTCGATTTTCGCCAGCACGCTCCAGGTGTGGCGTTCCTTCCAGGGAGTGATTTCCGCTTGTAACGTGACGGTTGAACCCTCAGGCTCTGCCCACAGCTTCTCAAACCACTCCCCCTTAGCCAGAACCAGCGCGGCGCGCTGTTTCGGTCGCTCATCGCCAAGCAGTTCCGGCATCTGGGGAGGCTGCTTCGCCAGGGTGTCGAAGATCTTGGGCGCGTAGTTTGAGGAAAAAACTATTATCAAAGCAGCTTTGCTGTTTCGATACGGCTCGAGCGCCTTTCGCGAATCTTCCATGCTGGTATAGGGCTTCAGCTTGATCAGCAATGCGCAATCCGACGCAATCTCGGCCGCTGATTCGCCCCCGGCACTCAGATCGATCTTTTGTATACGGGCGGTCAAAGGCGCTTGTGACAGCCCTGCCATCACAACCTCCTTCCCATGTGTGAGCATGTATGGCGCATGGTTCGGGTTAGCCTTCGACTCCACTGTTAACGTAGGACTGCCGACGACCTCACGCGAGCGCACCGTCGCCTTCTGGATGTACTGGCCGTCGCCTGCCGCCGGAGCCAGGCCGTATTGTTTGAGTTTGTCGGCAACGAACTCTGCAGCCTTGTGCTCGTCCTCAGTCCCGCTGCCGCGCCCGTGCAGTTCCGGGCCCGCCAGATACCTCAGATTGTCCTGAACGCAGCTTGCACACAGCTCCGGATTCGGCGGCGCGTTGCGGACACTGGGGCGGTGAGAATGTACGGCCGGATGGGTTACTTGCGGCAGGGTCTGAGGGTCGGCTGGGTTTTGGGCTAGGCCTGGCAGCGCTAACAAGAGCGCCGCGAGAGTGTGAATGGTGAATAATGAAGAAAACCAGTGATTCAAAGAGGGTCTCATCCGTGCACTTTTTTCTTAGATGCTGATCCATCCGGCGCGAATCGCCAGCAGACTGGCAGCGCCCACGATGAGCCACAGCAGAACGCCCTGGATCAGCGGTCTCGGACCAACCTTGCGTAAGGCCGCCGGTGACAAGGTTGCGCCGATTAGAAACAATGTAAAGATCAGCATCAGCTTCCCGCCCCGGCTTAGGAATTGATAGACGGGCAATCCTTCGAGCAAGTAGGTATTCGCCATCGCCGCCAGGCAGAAGAACAAAATGAACCACGGCCATTGAATGCGTGTTTTGCTGCCTTTAGCAACGGCTGTGGCAACCGTCACAGGAACGATCCATAGGGCCCGGGCCAATTTGACGGTGGTGCCGACGGCCAGCGCGGCAGCCCCAAATTTTGCGCAGGCTCCCACGACCGAACTGGTGTCGTGAATTGCCAGAGCCGCCCACAATCCAAATTGCGTCTGACCGAGGTGTAAGGCGCTGCCGATGACGGGAAAAATCAGCAGCGCGACCGAATTCAGCATGAAGATTGTGCCCAGTGAAACTGACATCTCATCTTCGGTAGCCCCCAGCACCGGGCCAACAGCAGCGATTGCGCTGCCTCCACAGATCGCAGTGCCAGTGGAAATGAGGAAGGCCGCTCGACGATGTACCACAAGCAGCTTCCCCAGAACGTGGCCCAAGGCCAGGGCAAAGGCGATCCCTGCGGCGGTATAGACGAAGCCGCTACTTCCGGCGCGCAACACCTGCCGCAGGTTCATGCCGAAGCCGAGTCCGACGACCGCAGTCTGCAGCAGATATTTCGAGATTTGACGCGACTCACCTGGGTATGGATGGGTGGCAATGGCTCCAAAGATAAGCCCGGCGACCAGCGCCGCAGGCGGCGACGCCCAAGGCGTCAGGCAGAATACCAGTCCTGCTACAAACAAAATTTTGGATCTCATCGAAAGAGGGATTGCGGTGTGACACCGTCACACATTGTACAAACCAGCTGTTAGGGCGACCGGTGTACCACGACAATTAAAATGGGCCCGAAGCCAAAGAGCGGTGACGATTCTTTAGCCCAGACCCATTCGATCCTGAAGTGGATCGGAGGTGATAACTCAATCCTAACTCCAGCTATGGAATTGTCAAGGAAAAACGACGATAAATTCCTGATTTTAGAGGCTTTTGCGCTATTTTAGGACGCGCTACAAGTGGCTGAAAACAGGTAACATGCAGGGACCACCCATGCAGATCTTCCATCGCCGAATCCAGCTGGAAGCCCCCGGTGCTGCAATGCTTCGCGACGAGGGTGTGGGGAAATTCGCCACTCCTTAGCCCGAGACAGCAGCAAGGCAACGCACAGATGCCCCTGCCATGCCGGAATCAGCCGGTAAGAACTGACGTGATGTTGTTTGAATGGCGCGAATTGAATTCCTGAGTATCGGGAAATGGGGGCAAGACTTCGGCGTGTCGCAAGGCCGTCAACTTCGTTGACTTTGGATTCCAGCGCCTGTTATCGTTTTTAGTTCCAGAGTTTTCCTAGCGCCCCCTGTACGTCTGCAGCCGCGGGAATTCAAGAGACAGAAATGGACCCACTCCTCAGACAAGTAGGCGATTTACTGCTCGGCGCGGTTCCCACGGCGGTCATATTCCTTCTACTGTACTTCATTTACTCGAAACTGGTCGGAAAACCGCTTCGCAGACTTCTGGATGAGCGGCGCGAGCGCACGGAAGGGGCTGTTCGTAAAGCTCGGGCTGATGTAGCCGCTGCCGAGTCGAAGACCCAGGAGTACGAGCAAAGTCTGCGCGAGGCCCGGCTGGCCATCTTCAAGGTGCAGGAACTGCGCCGACAGGCTGCGCAAAAGGCCCGTGCCGCTGCGGTAGCCGAGACGCGGAAGCGCGCGCAGCAGCAGATTCGAGAGGCCCGCTCAGCCATCGACCAAGACGTGGCTGAGGCACGCCTGCATCTGCGGGCCGAATCTGAGAGCATGGCTTCGGAAATCATTCGCACCATCTTAAAGCCCGCAGGCGTCGCCGTCGCAGGTGGCCAGCCATGAGACGTATCCTTTCTGGCCGGTTCGTGTTCGTTCTGCTATTCGCAAGTCTTTGTATTGCTTTTCTTTCGGCACAAGAGCAGTCACAGCCTCCAGCTCAATCGGCGGCGCAGTCGGCAGAGCAGAAGACACAGCAACAGACGACCAACCCGGATACTGCCGTGGGTCGGGAACTCAGCACGGCGTCTGAGAAGGCCCTTCATGCCGAAGAGGGGGAGGCCCATGAAGAAGGCGCCGAATTCAAATATTCCTCCATGGTCCAGCGTTTGGGCCGCATGATCGGGCTGGACGGTCACGGCATGTACTGGCTGTCGCTGGTCGTCAACTTTCTGATACTTGGCCTGTTTTTCTGGATGCTGCTCAAAGCCAGGCTGCCGCAGATGTTTCGCGAGCGCACCAACACTATTCAGAAGGCGCTGAAGGAAGCCCATGCTGCGAGTGCGGAGGCATCCCGCCGCTTGAGCGACATTGAGGCGCGACTGGCCAAGCTTGATTCCGAAGTAAATGAGCTCAAGGCCGAGGCCGAGCGCGAAGCCGCAGCCGAGGAAGAGCTAATCAAAGTTGCGGCTGAAGATGACAAGCGCAAGGTGGTGGATGCGGCCGAAGCCGAAATCGCCGCCATGGCGCGAAATGCACGGCATGAGCTGAAAAGCTTTGCTGCATCACTCGCAGTGGACCTAGCGGCGAAGAAGATCAAAGTTGACGACAACACCGATCAGGCCCTGATGCGCGAATTCGTCGGGCAGCTCGGGAAGGATGGTCGGTAGCGATGGCCGCTGTTGCCAGCCGATACGCCAAAGCTCTGATGGATGTTGTTATGGAGCAGAACATTGAGCCCGCCATGGCCTTGCAACAGCTGCATGACATGGTCGCGACCATCGAGCAGAGTGCCGAGTTGCGCACCGTTTGGGAGACGCCGGGCATCTCGTCGGAGCGAAAGCGCGCTTTGCTGGATGCAATCGCCCAGCAGGCCAGACTCATCAGGCCAATCCGGAATTTCTTTGCCGTGCTCATCGACCACGGGCGCATCCCAATGGTGGCGCAAATCGCTCGGCAATTCGAAACTGAGCTTAATAACGAACTCGGGTTTGTCGAGGCAGACATCACAAGCTCGCGCCCGCTATCGCAAGACGAAAAGCACGGATTGGAGTCGCAGGTCGCGCAGTTGACCGGCAAGAAGGTGCGCGCAAAATACGACACCAACCCCGAACTCTTAGGGGGAGCCGTCGTCCGAGTTAGTAGCACGATTTTCGACGGCTCGGTACGCGGGCAGTTGCAGAAGTTGAGAGAGCAGCTGGCAAGTTCTCAGTAGTTGCAGTTATAAGTTCTTTTCAAAATCACGGCTTCTTAGCCAAATCATCAAGTCGAACCAGTGGCTGATCGGTCGTAACTGACCGGCTGCCAATGACAGCCGACAACTGGATTCCTATGGCTCAGATCAAGGCAGACGAGATCACCAAGCTCATTCGCGAGCAGATCGATAATTACGAAACCAAAATATCTGTCGATGAAGTCGGCACGGTAATGTCTGTCGGCGACGGTATTGCCCGTGTGTACGGGCTCGAGAAGGTCATGGCCGGCGAACTGCTCTCCTTCCCGCACGGCGTTTCAGGCCTGGCCATGAACCTGGAAGAAGATCAGGTCGGCACCGTGCTGCTCGGCGATTACACCGAGATCGAGGAAGGCGACGAGGTCAAGCGTACCGGCAAAATCATGAGCGTGCCGGTCGGCGACGCCATGGTTGGCCGGGTGGTGAACTCGCTGGGCCAGCCCATCGACGACAAGGGCCCTATCGCCACCGAAAGCTTTAACGAGTTGGAGCGCCTTGCTCCCGGCGTTGTTTCCCGCCAGCCGGTGAAGGAGCCGATGGCCACCGGACTTAAAGCCATCGACTCGATGATTCCGATCGGCCGTGGTCAACGCGAACTGATCATCGGTGACCGCCAAACTGGTAAGACCGCCGTGGCGCTCGACACGATCATCAACAGCCGCGGACGCGACCTCATCTGTATTTATTGCGCCATCGGTCAGAAGCGCTCGTCGGTAGCGCAGGTGGTGAAGACGCTCGAAGACTACGGAGCGATGGAGTACACCATTGTCGTCTCGGCTTCGGCCTCCGATCCTGCGCCCATGCAATACATCGCGCCGTACGCAGCGTGCGCTATCGGTGAGTATTTTCGCGACAGCAAGCGCCACGCGCTTTGCATCTATGACGATCTTTCGAAACACGCTGTGGCCTATCGTGAAATTTCGCTGCTGCTGCGCCGTCCGCCGGGACGCGAGGCCTACCCCGGTGACGTGTTCTATCTCCACTCTCGTCTGCTGGAGCGCGCCTCAAAGCTGAATGACGAATTGGGAGGCGGCTCACTTACAGCATTGCCCATCATCGAGACACAGGCCGGCGATGTATCGGCCTACATTCCAACCAACGTCATCTCGATTACCGACGGCCAGATTTACCTGGAAACCGACCTGTTCAACAGCGGCGTCCGTCCAGCCGTGAACGTGGGATTGTCGGTAAGCCGCGTGGGCGGCAATGCCCAGATTAAGGCCATGCGACAGGTAGCCGGAACGCTGCGCCTCGACCTCGCGCAGTATCGCGAACTGGCGGCGTTCTCGCAGTTCGGCAGCGATCTCGACAAAGCTACGCAGAACCAGCTTGCGCGCGGAAAACGCTTGACGGAGATTCTGAAGCAGCCTCAGTACGCTCCTCTGCCGTTCTCCAAGCAGATTCTGATCATCTATGCCGGAACTCAGGGCTTGCTCGATGATATGGCAGTCGATGACCTGCGCGATTTTGAGAAGGGCCTGTACGCCTACGTCGACACAGCCAATCCTCACGTGCTGCGCGCCATTGAGGAGAAGAAGATTCTCGATGATGCGCTGAAGGCTGACATGACGAAGACCATTAAGGAATATAAAGAACGCTTCGCCACGGAGCGCGCAGCGGCAGCCAAGGTGAGCGCGTAATAGATGGCAAACGTACTTGATTTACGGCGACGCATCCGCAGCGTGAAGAACACGCGCCAGATCACCAAGGCCATGAAGATGGTTTCGGCGGCCAAGCTTCGCCGCGCGCAGGAGCGTGCGTTGCAGTCGCGTCCGTTCGCGCAGATGCTGACGAACGTCCTGCAGTCAGTAGTAAGCCGCGCCGAACTGTACAACCCGGAGACTGGCCTGCTGCAGCACCCACTTCTGCGCGAAACGCGCCCGGAGAAGACGGTGTTGATCATCATCATCACCGGCGACCGCGGTCTGGCGGGCGCTTTCAATACCAACGTCCTCAAGGCGCCGCTCCGCTTTACCGAATATCTTGCGGACAAGAATATCGATGTCGTCGCGATTGGTCGCAAAGGTCGCGATTTTCTGCGCCGCCGTTTCCCGGTGGCGAATCCTGAGACCGAGGAGCGGGCGGGACGGGTGCAGATTGTTGGCGAGTACGTGAACATCCTCGGCAATGTGGAGTTCGAGACCGTCGAGGAGATTGCAGAAAAGATCATCAAGCAGTACGAGCGCGAAGTAGTCGATGGTGTCTATCTCGTCTTCAACGAGTTCAAGTCGGTGATTGCGCAGCGCGTCATTGTGCAGAGAATTTTGCCAGTACAGGAAATCGGCCGTCGTGAAGTAACCCAGGTCGAGGAGCTTTCTGTTGAGGCCCGCGAACGTATGGGCGAAGCAGCCAAATCCGCCGGCATCAGTCTGCAGACTCCGGAAGAGAGCGAGATCGATCGCGAAGCGGTAAGCTTCGCTACTGCTCCTGTGGATTACATTTACGAACAGCCGCCGGCCGAACTACTGAATGCCATTCTGCCGCGTTATGTGGCCATCCAGATTTATGCGAGTTTGTTGGAATCGGTCGCTGCTGAACACGCCGCGCGTATGACGGCCATGGATTCGGCCACCAACAATGCAAACGAGGTGATTGATTCCTTGACGCTCAATTTGAACCGAGTGCGTCAGGCGGCGATCACTAAGGAGATTATCGAGATTGTCAGCGGCGCAGCAGCGCTGTAGGCGTAACTAGCATTAGTGATTTGGTGGACTTCCAAGAGTCGGGACACGATTATCCTAAAGCTCATAACTGGTTTGCTAGGTTACTAATTACGGGAAATTACTTACGAGTGAAATCATGCCAGAAAACATCGGACACGTTATCCAAATTACCGGCCCTGCGGTGGACGTCCAATTCGCCGAAAACGCCCTTCCACCGATTTACAGCGCCCTGCGGGTTATTGACGAGGGCTTCAAAGTCCCCGCGCCGGTCAACGTTATCCTCGAAGTGCAGCAGCAACTCGGCGAAGGCCGGGTGCGCTGCGTCGCCATGGAACCCACCGACGGCATGGTGCGCGGCATGAAGGCCATCGACCTGGGCGGCCCTATTACCGTTCCTGTGGGCAAAGCGACACTGGGCCGCGTGCTGAACGTCATCGGCGAGCCTGTAGACAAACTCGGTCCCGTCGACGGGAGCAAACGCCTGCCGATCCATCGCCCGGCACCGTCTTTCGAAGAGCAGTCCACTACGGCAGAAATGTTCGAAACCGGCGTGAAAGTTATCGACCTTATTCAGCCCTTTTTGAAGGGTGGCAAGATCGGCCTGTTTGGCGGCGCCGGCGTGGGCAAGACCGTCGTGATCATGGAGCTCATCAACAACGTCGCGCTGCAGCACGGCGGATTCTCCGTGTTCGCGGGCGTGGGTGAGCGCACTCGCGAGGGCAACGACCTCTGGCTCGAAATGCAGGAATCGGGCGTTGTGAACATTCAGGATCCGGAGAAGTCTAAGGCCGCTCTGATCTACGGCCAGATGACCGAGCCGCCCGGAGCACGTCTTCGCGTCGCCCTCACCGGCCTCACCGTTGCCGAATATTTCCGCGATGAAGAAGGCGCCGACACTCTGCTCTTCATCGATAACATCTTCCGCTTCACGCAAGCGGGTTCGGAAGTATCCACGCTGCTAGGCCGCATGCCCTCGGCCGTGGGATACCAGCCCAACCTCGCCAGCGAAATGGGCGAATTGCAGGAGCGCATCACCTCGACCAAGAAGGGATCAGTCACCTCGGTGCAGGCTGTCTACGTGCCCGCCGACGATTTGACCGACCCCGCTCCGGCCACGACATTCGCTCACCTTGACGCCACCACGGTGCTCTCGCGCCAGATCGCCGAACTGGGTATCTACCCGGCGGTCGACCCGCTGGCTTCGACCTCACGCATTCTCGACCCGCGCGTTGTCGGCGAGAAGCACTACAACACCGCGCAGTCGGTGAAGGCGATTCTGCAGGGCTACAAAGACCTGCAGGACATCATTGCGATTCTCGGTATCGACGAACTCAGTGAAGACCAGAAGCTCACCGTGGCGCGCGCCCGCAAGATTCAGCGCTTCTTCTCGCAGCCCTTCCACGTCGCCGAGCAGTTCACCGGCCTGAAAGGCAAGTACGTGAAGGTCGAAGATACGGTGCGCGGCTTCCAGGAAATTATCGACGGCAAGTACGATGACATTCCCGAACAGGCGTTTTTCCTCAAGGGCGGCATCGAAGAGGTCGTCGAAGCAGCCGAGAAGATGAAGGCCACAGCGTAATCCAATGGCCGACACGCTCGAACTCGAAATCGTTACACCCGACAAGCTGCTGGTGAAGGAGCCTGTCGACGAAGTGCAGATTCCGGGCAAGGCCGGCGACCTCGGCGTACTGCCCGGACACGCACCACTCATCACCGAGCTGACCATCGGCGAGATCGCCTATAAGCACGGCGCCAATACCAGCCACCTCGCCGTAGCGTGGGGATTTGCCGAGGTACTTCCGGACAAAGTAACCATTCTTGCCCAGACCGCCGAGCGCGCCAGCGAAATCGACGTCCCACGTGCCCAGGCTGCCAAGGCCCGTGCCGAAGAAGCTCTGAAGAACCCCACTCCCGATCTCGATTATGAAGCGACTCTAAATACCATCAAGCGCGCCGAGGTGCGCATCAAGGTCGCTTTGTATGCGCAGGAAGGGACGATCCAGCACACCTAGTCGGGGTTGCAGACACAACAACACAGCGGAGATCGTCGGCGCGTTTTGCTGGGCGGCGGAGCAACGCTTCAACGGTGCACAAATCTGCCCACCTCCCAAGTGTCATCGTGAGCAAGGACTGCGGGAAATCGCGGTCCGAGTTGAAGGAGCTGCTTCTTCCCCCCGGAAACCCGTGGGTAGCTAGAACCGTATGGCCCTGGCCACCTGCACTGCTTCGATCTTCCGCAGGTCTTGCAACACAGCCTCGCTGACCTGGCTGTCCACCTGCACGACGGCAACTGCGCCACGCGGCTCTTTCGAGTCCTCGGCGCGGCCTAGGGAAAAGCTCGCGATGTTGACGTTGTGTTCTCCCAGTACGGTTCCCACGCGTCCAATCACGCCGGGCACGTCGCGATTGCGCATGTAGATGATGTTTCCCTGCAGCGGTGCTTCCACGTCGATCTCGTCGATGCGCAGCAGCCGGGGCGAATTGCCGTGTAGCACTGTACCTAACACGGTACGTCCCTGCTGATGTGTCTTGAGTGTCACCGTCAGTGCATTAATTGCCGCCCCTCGTCCCGACTCACTCTTCTGCTCATGTACGCGAATGCCTCGTTCTTCAGCAATCGACCGTGCATTCACCAGGTTGGCCTTCTCATGCGCCATCTGGTTAAGCACGCCTGCCACAGCCGCGTTGCGGATCAGGTCGGTTTTCCACTCCGTCAGCTCGCCACCGTAGGCGATGCTGATTTCCTCCACGCCGTTCTCTCCCGACTGCGCGAGGAACGTTCCTAGCCGCTCGGCGAGCCCGATGTACGGCAGCATCGTCGTGTACTCCTCGAAAGTCACCGAGGGCACATTAACGGCGTTCTGGATGACGCCCTTCAGCAGGTACTCGCGCACTTGCATAGCAATCTGCACGCCCACTGCGTCCTGCGCCTCGTTGGTTGAGCCCGCAATGTGCGGCGTCAGGATTACATTGGGCTTGCCGTGATACGCAGACTGCTTCAGCGGCTCATCGCGAAACACATCCAGAGCGGCACCGCCAAGCTGTCCGGATTCCAGCGCCGCAGTCACCGACGCATCGTCCAGCAACTCGCCACGCGCGCAATTCACGAGCCGCACGCCCCTTTTCATCCTGGCGATGTTGGCCGTGTTGATCATTCCCTGCGTTTGCGGCGTCAGGCCGACGTGGAGCGTGATGTAGTCCGCCGTGGCGAACAGTTCTTCGAGCGGCACCATCGTGATCTGCAACTGCAGCGCCAGGCTGGCCGCCACATAGGGATCATGCGCGATGACCCTCATCCCGAAGGCCTGCGCCCGCTTGGCCACTTCGATGCCGATCTTGCCCAATCCCACGACGGCTAGGGTCTTGCCGCGCAGCTCGGTGCCTTGCAGCGACTTTTTTTCCCATTTGCCGGCATGAGTTGTCGAATCAGCGCGCGTGAGGTGACGCGCCAGCGCCAGCATCAGCGCCAGCGTATGCTCGGCCACCGCAATAGCGTTGCCACCGGGCGTGTTCATCACGCAAATGCCACGTTTGGTGGCGGAATCGAGGTCGATGTTGTCTATACCCACGCCCGCACGCCCAATCACACGCAGCTTAGGAGCCTTGTCCATCATAGCCGCATCAACCAACACCGCCGAGCGTACCAGCAGCGCATCGGCGTCAGCTAACTCCGTAGCCAGCACGTCTTTCTCGGGCGAGACTACCGTCCAATCGGATTGCTCTTTGAATACGGCCAGAGCGGAAGCTGCAACCTTCTCAGCAACCACGATCTTCATATAAGGCCCCTGGGTATGAATTCTGCACATCAAGCAACGCTGGTGGACACCGCTCTTCGACTTGGTTCTGCCGCGCGAACTTCAGTCCGCGCGGCCAAGCCAAACCTACGCTTTCACTGCAGCGAACTGCTCGGCATACGTCTCCTGCACTACCTTGACACCCGCGCCCAACTGGAATCGGTGCGAAGGTGCCACTGCCAGCAATACCTGCTCCAACGCGCCAATCACGCCGATGGCGTCGAGGTAGTCGTAGTAGCCGAGGTGCGCGATGCGGATCATCTTGCCCTTCATCTCGCCTTGTCCGTTGGCGACGACCATGGCGAAGCGCTCGCGGAACTCTTTCACCAAGGCGCTCGAATCGATACCTGCGGGAGGTAGTACCGCCGTCACCGCAGCCGCTGGACAGGTCGCAGCAAACAGCTCCAACCCCAGAGCCTTGGCGCCGGCCCGCACCATCTCCGCGGAAGCCTCGGCGTTGTGAATGAGCAGGTCGCGTCCGGCCGCCAAATCACCCTTGCCCGACTTGCGAATGTAGTCCAGCGCCGCCAGCAAGCCCGCGATCAGGGCCGTCGCCGGAGTGTATGCCGACTCGCCTTTCGCCGCCGACTTCCGCTCCTTGCGCAGGTCGAAGTAATACCGCGGATTCTTCGCCGATTCCATGCGCTGCCACGCCCGCTCACTCACTGCCAGATATGCCAGCCCCGGAGGAATCATCACCGCCTTCTGCGATCCGCCGATGATGACGTCGATGCCCCAGCCGTCCACGTCGAACTTCGTCGTGCCCAGGCCGGTGATCGCGTCCACCACCAGCAGCGTGTCGCTGCCCTTCAGCAGCGAAGCCACGCCTTTCACGTCATGTCGAGCTCCTGTCGAAGTCTCGGTCGCCTGCATGTAGAGCACGCGTGCACCGTCGAGCTTGGATTTCACTTCCGCAAGGTCAAACGTCTGCCCATAGGGAGCTGACAAGAGATCAACCTGGCATGCGAAGGCTTTAGCGATATCGCGCCAGCGCTCGCCAAACTTCCCGGCGGTAAGCACAATGACCTTGTCACCGGGCGATGTCAGGTTCGACACCGAAGCTTCCATGGCACCGCTGCCCGAGGCCGCGAGGATCAGTACGTCATTCTGCGTGTCAATGAAAGTCTTTAGGTCGGCCAGCGTACGCGCGAAGATGTCGCGAAACTCCGCCGTACGGTGATGCATGTCCGCGGCGGCAATCGCCTGCTGCGCTGCTGGAAGAAGAGGAGTAGGTCCGGGAGTAAAAAGACGGGTCTTACGTAGCATGGCTGCCACCTTTGCTCGTAGGGATTCCGGCTGCGATGGAAGACGTGCCGGATATCCATCATATAGTGTTCGCCTGTGGAGGAGCCACTATAATTGCGCCATGACCAAGACCGAGCAAGTGCAACAAGACATGGTCGCTGCTATGCGCGCCAGAGACGAGCTTCGCCTCTCCACCTTGCGCCTGATGAAATCCGCCCTCAAGAACAAGGAGATCGAAAAGCGCGGCGCCCTCGACGAAAAAGAAGAGCTGCAAGTCTTCAGCACGCTCATCAAGCAGCGCAAAGACTCGATCGAAGCGTTTGAGAAGGGAAACCGTCCCGAGCTTGCCAAAAAAGAAGCTGAGGAAATCGTCATCATCGAAGCCTACATGCCGAAGGCTGTTAACGAGGCTGATGTCATTGCCACCGTCAAAGCCACCATCGCCGAAATGGGCTCTCCCACAATGAAGGATATGGGCACCGTGATGAAGAACGTGATGGCGAAGTTCGCCGGGGCCCGAGTGGACGGCAAACTGGTCAGCGAGACGGTAAAAAAAGAATTGACAGGGAACTAAGCGACTGTACGCTTTTATTTTCCTCGTACCTGCACTGCAAGTGACGGTCCTTTTTGGGTTTCGTCTACCCGGAAATGACAAGGGTCTTTTTGTGCCTTCGCGCCCCGATCCTCGTCATGGTGCCCTTCCTCGTCATCCTGGTTTCGGGGACGTGGCATTCTTTACCGCACTTGCCTTGTTTCGCACCCAACGAGTCGCCTGCAGCTTCATACGGTTCTGTAGGATAAGGAAAGCAGGTAACCCAGCCAACATGCGGGTCATGTTCCGCTGAGCAATCTGAAACCGCCGGGCACCTGGTTCACCGCCCGATAACCGATATCGTGAATTTCGGGGGCTTCTTGCAACTGTTTTTTTGGGCGTGCTGACTGCTTTTCTTCTTTGTCATGCACTCTCCATTGTGCATGTCTGGGCCTTTTGCTGCCCGCCAATGCTGCCTTGCTGCCCCGCGAATACGGCAAAAAACTTGTTGGGTTCAATGGCGAACCGCTCCTTCCGCGGTCGCAGATCGATTGCCCCCCTTACGCGGAGCCGAATTTCAGGACAAATCGTCGCCGCCAGGCCATGTTGTAACCTGAACTGTTCCCCATGTCCTACCAGTCCACCGTCGCGCAGCTCTACGCCCTGGGACACGAGCTGGCCTCGACTCCCTCGCAC